>JAJXSQ010000107.1 GCA_021784495.1 Myxococcales bacterium
GTCGCGGGCGGGGGCGCCGGGCGCGCCGCCGGGGGGCGCGCCGCCCGCCGGGGAGAGGTCGCCGTCGGCCTCCACGGGGCGCTACTTGATCGTCCCGGCGAGGCTGAAGATCGGCAGGTACATGGCGATCATGAAGTACCCGACCGTACCGCCGAGGAAGACCATCATGATCGGCTCGATGGAGCTGGTGAGCGCGGCGACCGCGACGTCGACCTCGTCGTCGTAGAAGTCGGCGATCTTGCCGAGCATCTGGTCCATGGCGCCGGTCGCCTCGCCGACGCCGATCATCTGGACCACCATCGCCGGGAAGACGCCGGTCTCGGCGAGCGGCCCGGCGATGTTCTTCCCCTCCGAGATCTTGGCCCGCACGTGCAGGATGGCCGCCTGCACCGTCCGGTTGCCGGCCGACTTGGCGACGATCTCCAGCGCGTCGAGGATGGGGACGCCGGAGGAGAGCATGGTGCCGAAGGTCCGGGTGAAGCGGGCCACGGCCACCTTGCGGATGAGCGGGCCGAAGAGCGGCGTCTTGAGGATGAACCGGTGCCAGAGCTCCTGTCCGCGCCCCTTCGAGATCCAGACCTTGAAGCCGATCCCGGCGGCGAGCGGGATCCCGAGGATCAGGAACCAGTTGCTCCGGAAGGCGTGGGAGACGTCGATCAGCGCCTGGGTCGGGCCGGGGAGCGCGCCGCCCATGTCCTTGAACATCTTCTCGAAGGTCGGGACGACGAAGGAGATGAGGACGCCGACCACCGCCACCGCGATGGTGAGGACGATGGCCGGGTAGACCATCGCGCCGCGGACCCGCCGCACCAGCTTGTCGTTCTTCTCGATGTAGGCGCCGAGCCGCTGCAGGATGGTGTCGAGGATGCCGCCGATCTCGCCGGCGCGGACGAGCTGGACGAAGAGCTCGTCGAAGACCCGCGGGTGGTCGGCCAGGGCGTCGGCGAAGGTGGAGCCCGACTCGACCTTGGTCTTCACCTGCCCGAGGATGACGCGGAAGCGCGGGTTGTCGGCCTGGGTCGCGATGATGTCGAGCGCCTGCACCAGCGGCAGGCCGGCGTCGATCATCACCGAGAACTGCCGGGTGAAGACCAGGATGTCCTTGGTGGTGACGCCGCCGGCGCCGGGGAGCCGGGGGAGCCGGAGCTCGCGCGCCTTGCGCTTGAGCGTGCCGACCTCGATCCCCATCTGGCCGAGCCGCTGCCGCGCCGCGGCCTCGTCGGCCGCCTCGATCTCGCCGGAGCGCGCGTCGCCCCCCTGCCGCGAGGTCCCCGACCACCGCCAGACGGTCGCCCGCGGCGCCGCCGCGGCGGTCCGGACCTTCGCGGTCTTCGCGGTCTTGGCGGTGACGGTCGCTGCCTGGGCCATGGTCGCCTCGTTCGCTGGCGGTCCGGGATCCTAGCCCACGGCGGGGCGCCGGTCGAATGCGCGGCCCCGCGCCCGGGCCCCTACCCTCGCACCGGCGCCGCCCCGGGGCGGGGCGGGGCGCCCGCCTGGAGGAGGTTGCGCAGCTCGTCGGGGTCGGAGGAGCGGGCCAGCGCGTCCTCGATCGAGACCAGCTTCCGCGCCACGGCCGAGGCCAGGCTCTGGTTGAAGGTCTGCATCCCGAAGCGCGACTGCCCCACCTGCATCTGCGAGTAGATCTGGTGGACCTTGTCCTCCCGGATCAGGTTGCGGATCGCCGCGTTCGGGATCAGCACCTCCGAGATCAGCACCCGCCCCGACGCGCCCATGCGCGGGAGCAGGTTCTGGGTGAGCACCGCCTCGAGGACGAAGGAGAGCTGCGCCCGGACCTGCCCCTGCTGGTAGGGCGGGAACATGTCCAGGATCCGGTTGATGGTCTGGACCGCGCTGTTGGTGTGGAGGGTGGCGAAGGCGAGGTGGCCGGTCTCGGCGATGGTGAGCGCCGCCTCGGTCGTCTCCAGGTCGCGCATCTCGCCGATCAGGACCACGTCGGGATCCTGGCGGAGGATGTACTTGAGCGCCTTCTTGAAGGACTTGGTGTCCTCCCCGACCTCGCGCTGGTTCACCACGCAGTTCTTGTGGGAGTGGAGGTACTCGATCGGATCCTCGACGGTGATGATGTGCTCGTGCCGCTCGGTGTTGATCTGGTCGATGATCCCGGCGAGGGTCGTGGACTTGCCCGAGCCGGTGGGGCCGGTGACCAGGATGA
Organism: Myxococcales bacterium; assembly: GCA_021784495.1. Taxonomy (GTDB): domain Bacteria; phylum Myxococcota; class Myxococcia; order Myxococcales; family Anaeromyxobacteraceae; genus JADKCZ01. The sequence goes on from JAJXSQ010000107.1 coordinate 2,174, forward strand.
GGCCGCGCGGCTTCTTGGCCAGCTCGGCGACCACCGGCGGCAGCCCGAGCTCGCCGAGGGCGCGGATCTTGAACGGGATGGTCCGGAAGGCGGCGGCCACCGCCCCGCGCTGCAGGAAGACGTTGGCGCGGAAGCGGGAGAGGGTCTTCACCCCGAAGGAGAGGTCGAGCTCGTCCTCCTCCTCGAACTTGTGCTTCTGGGCGTCGGTGAGGATCGAGTAGCAGAGCTGCTTGGTCTCGGCCGGGGAGAGCGGCGGCGTCTTGAGCGGGACGAGCCGGCCGTCGATCCGGAGCTGGGGCGGCGAGCCGGTGGTCAGGTGGAGGTCGCTCGCCCCCTTCTCGACCATGGCGCGGAGCAGCTGGTGGAGGTTGATCACGCGGGCTCCGGGGCGGGGCTAGAACTTGTCCGGGGCGGTGTTGGCGACCGCCTCGGCGAGGGTGGTGACGCCGGCCTTCACCTTGGCGAGGGCGCTCATGCGGAGGGTGCGGAAGCCGAGCCGGATCGCCTCCTGCTTCAGCTCGGCGGTGGAGGAGCCCTGGATGATCAGCTCCTTCAGGCCGTCCCAGATCGGCATCACCTCGTAGACCGCCACTCGCCCCCGGAAGCCGCGGTCGTTGCAGGCCTTGCAGCCCCCCTTCTCGTAGAGCTGGAAGGCGCCGATCTCGTCGGCGGCGAAGCCGGCGTCGAGGAGCGCCTGGTCCTCGAGCGTCACCGGCTTCCGGCAGTCGGGGCAGAGCCGCCGGCAGAGCCGCTGGGCCACGATGGCGTTGAGCGAGGCGGTGACCAGGAAGGGCTCGATCCCCATGTTGAGGAGGCGGGAGACGGTGCCCGGGGCGTCGTTGGTGTGGAGGGTGGAGAGGACCAGGTGGCCGGTGAGGGCCGCCTTCACCCCGATCTCCGCGGTCTCGAAGTCGCGGATCTCGCCGACCATGATGATGTCCGGGTCCTGGCGCAGGAAGCTCCGGAGGGCGGCGGCGAAGTTGAGGCCGATGTCCTCGTGCATCTGGACCTGGTTGATCCCGAAGAAGTTGAACTCCACCGGATCCTCGGCGGTGGAGATGTTCCAGGCGACCTCGTTCAGCTTGGAGAGGGCCGAGTAGAGGGTGGTGGTCTTGCCCGAGCCGGTCGGGCCGGTCACCAGCACCATCCCGTAGGGCCGGTCGATCGCCTCCATGAAGTCCTGGAGCTGCTTCTCCTCGAACCCGAGCTTGGTCATGTCGAGCTGGAGGTTCGACTTGTCGAGGAGCCGGAGCACCACCTTCTCGCCGAAGAGCGTGGGGCAGACCGAGACGCGGAAGTCCATCTCCTTGCCCTTGCCCAGCTTCAGCTTGATGCGGCCGTCCTGGGGCAGGCGGCGCTCGGAGATGTCGAGCTCGGCCATGATCTTGAGGCGCGAGATGATCGCGCTCCGGAGCTTCATGGGCGGCTTCATCACCTCGTACATCACCCCGTCGATCCGGAAGCGGACCCGGAAGTCCTTCTCGTAGGGCTCGACGTGGACGTCGCTGGCCCCGCGCTTGATGGCGTCGAGGAGGATCAGGTTCACCAGCTTGACGACCGGCGCCTCGCCGGCGCTCTTCTCCAGGTCGACCGAGTTGGCGTCGTCCGCCCCCTCGGCGACGACCTCCATCCCGTCGAGCTCGCTCCCCACCTCGCCCATGATCTGGTCGAGGTCCGGCCCCTTCTCCGCGTAGTACCGCTCGATCGCCTCGCGGATCGCCTGCTCCGGCGCGACCACCACCTCGACGTTGTAGCCGGTGAGGAACTTGACGTCGTCGACGGCGAAGATGTTGGACGGGTCGCCCATGGCCACGATGAGCGAGCTGCCGGCCCGGTTGATCGGGACGAGCTGGTGCTTCTCGGCGGTGGCCCGGGGGATGAGCTTCAGGACCTCCGGGTCGACCTCGAAGTCGGCCAGGCTGATCGCCGGGACCCCGTACTGCTTGGAGAGGAAGCCGGTGAGGTCGGCCTCGGCGATCGAGCCCTGGCGGACCAGCAGCGACCCGATCCGCCCCCCCGTCTTCCGCTGCGCCTCCTGCGCCTTCTGCAGCTGCTGCAGGGAGATGAGGTTCTCCCGGACCAGGAGTTCACCGAGCCGTCCGGACATGCGTCGCGTCCCCTTGGGAGGAATGGCCGGGGGTGCCCCGGGCCGATCGATGATGCTAGGACCGCCGGCCCCCCCGGTCAAGGGACGGGCCGCGGTGGACTCCGCGGATTTCCTGGGAAAACCGCCGCCCGGTCAGCGGACACCCGGCGCCAGCAGCTCCCGCGCCCTGGCCGCGTCCTCGGCGATCTGGGCGCGGAGCGCGTCGAGCGAGCCGAACCGGCGCTCCTCGCGCAGCCGCGCGACGAAGGCCACCCGGATCGGCTCGCCGTAGAGGTCGCGCCCGTCGAAGCCGAAGAGGTGGGCCTCGGCGGTGACCCGCCCGTCGAGCTCGACGGTCGGCTTCACCCCGACGTTGCAGACCCCGTCGTGGGCGGCGGCGCCGGACGCGCCGAGGGGCCCGGGGCGGCCGCCGACCCGCACCCGGACCGCGTAGACCCCGCGCGCGGGGAGGAGCCCGTCGGTGCCGACGTTGGCGGTCGCGAAGCCGAGCCCGCGCCCCCGCCCGGCGCCGCGGACCACCACCCCGTCGACGTCGTGGGGGCGGGCGAGCAGGAGCGCCGCCGCCTCCACCTGCCCCTCGAGCAGGAACTCGCGGATCTTGGTGGAGGAGACGACCAGCCCGCCCTCGGCCACCGGCGCCACGACCTCGAGCGCGATCCCGCGCGCGGCGAGGAGCGGGCCGAGCGCCTCGATCCGGGCCCGCTCGTGCCCGGCGGTGAAGTCGTGGCCGACGACCACCGCCCGGGCCCCCAGGGCCCCGGCGAGGTCGCGGCCGACGAAGTCGGCGACCGGCGTGGCGGCGTACCCGAGGTCGAAGGGCTGGACCACCACCGCGTCGAGCCCGGCCCCGGCGAGGAGCTCGAGCTTGCGCGGGAGCGGGGTGACGAGCGGCGGGGCGAGCGCCGGCCGCAGGACGCGGGCCGGGTGCGGCTCGAAGGTGAGGGCGCCGGCGCGCCCGCCGCCGGCGCGGGCGAGCTCGAGCGCCCGCGCCAGGAGCGCCCGGTGGCCGAGGTGGACCCCGTCTAGGTTGCCGATCGCCACCGCGCCGCCGCGGAGGGCGCCGGCCGCCGCGGCCTCGGCGAGCGAGCGGAGGATCTGCATGCGCTCCCTGATAGGCCCGGGGGCGCGCCGGCGTCAAACGCCATCGCCGCCGCGCGCCGCCGGCTCTTGCGGCCCCGGCCAGCCGGGCGTAGAAGGCGCGCCCATGACGCTCCACGCCGCCCTCGCGCTCTCGGTGGTCCTGGCGGCCGGCTACCTGCTCGCCGCCGGCCCGGGCCGCCTCCTCCCCGCCGTCGCGCTCCTCGGGGGCGGCGTCGAGCTGGCCACCTCGCTCGGCTGGGTCCGGCTCGGCCTCCGCGGGCCGACCGTCGCGCTGGCGCTCGGCCTCGCGATCGCCCTGCCGGGGATCGGGGTCTGGTGGCGCGCCGGCGGCAAGGGACCGCTCACCGGCGCGAGCGTCCTCGCCTTCATCGGCCTGCTCCAGTCGGGCCTGGCCCTGCTGGCGCGCCGCTGGTGACGGCGGGCGCCGCCGGCGCCATCAGCTGGTGGAGGACGGCCGGGAGGATCCCGCCGGCGCGGAAGGTGGCGAGCTCCGCCGGGCCGTCGATCCGGAGCCGGAGCGCCACCTCCTCGACGGCGCCGCTGGCCCGCTCGATCCGCAGCGTCACCGCCTGGCGCGGCGCGAGCGCCCCGCCGAGCCCGGGCAGGTGGTACCGCTCGGTCCCGTCGAGCCCCAGGCTCGCGGCCGAGACCCCCTCCGGCAGCTCGAGCGGCGCCACCCCCATCCCGACCAGGTTGGCGCGGTGGATCCGCTCGAAGGAGCGGGCGACGACCGCCCGGACGCCGAGGAGCCGCGTCCCCTTCGCCGCCCAGTCGCGGGAGGAGCCGGTGCCGTACTCGAGCCCGGCGATCACCAGCAGCGGCACCCCCTCGGCGGCGTAGCGGACGGCGGCGTCGAAGATGGTCATCGGCTCGCCGCCGGGCCGGTGGAGGGTCACCCCGCCCTCGGTCCCCGGGGCCAGGAGGTTGCGGAGCCGCACGTTGGCGAAGGTCCCGCGGACCATCACCTCGTGGTGGCCCCGCCGGGCGCCGTAGGAGTTGAAGTCGGCCGGGGCGACGCCGCGGGCCTGGAGCCAGAGCCCGGCCGGCGAGGAGGGGGCGATCCTGCCCGCCGGGCTGATGTGGTCGGTGGTCACCGAGTCGCCGAGGATGGCGAGGGCGCGCGCGCCGGCGATCGCGCCCCCGGCCGGCGCGGCGGGGGCGAACCAGGGGGCCTCGGCGACGTAGGTGGACGCCGGGTCCCAGGCGTGGAGCCGGCCGGACGGCGCGGCGAGCGCCTCCCAGGCCGGCCCGCCGCCGGCGTCGGCGTAGGCCGCCCGGTAGCCGTCGGGGTGGCTCGCCTCGGCGAGGAGGGCCTCCACCTCGGCGGCGTCCGGCCAGAGGTCGCGGAGGTGGACCGGCGCCCCGTCGGCGCCGGTGCCGAGCGGCTCGGTGGCGAGGTCGAGGTCCACCGTCCCGGCGAGCGCGAAGGCGACCACCAGCGGCGGGCTCATGAGGAAGTTGGCCCGCACCGCCGGGTGGATCCGAGCCTCGAAGTTCCGGTTCCCGGAGAGGACGCTGGCGACCACCAGCCGCTCCCCGGCGACGAGCGCCTCGAGCCGCGGGTCGAGGGGGCCGGAGTTGCCGATGCAGGTGGTGCAGCCATAGCCGACCGTGGTGAACCCGAGGGCGTCGAGGTCGGCCTGCAGCCCGGTGCGGCGGAGGTAGTCGGAGACGACCCGCGAGCCGGGCGCGAGCGAGGTCTTCACCCAGGGCTTCGGGACCAGGCCGCGGGCGCGCGCCCGCCGCGCGACCAGGCCGGCGGCGAGCATCACCGCCGGGTTGGAGGTGTTGGTGCAGGAGGTGATGGCCGCGATCACCACGTCGCCGTGGGCGAGCGAGAGCGCGGCGGTGGCCACCGGCCGGGCGGCGGGGGCGGCCGCCGCGGGGGC
>JAJXSQ010000108.1 GCA_021784495.1 Myxococcales bacterium
GTCGGACGCCGAGGGGCGCAACGCCTGGATCGCCGGGAGCGCCGCGGTCGCGAGCGCGGCGGCGGCCGGGATCCTCGGCTGGCTCTCGCGCGATCGCGCCGCGCCCTGACGGCCGCGCGCCGGGCGCCGGGCGCCGCGCCGCGGAGCGCGGCGGGGTCAGCGCGGCGGGTCAGTTCCCGGGGGGGCCATCGGCGGCGCGGACCGCCGCGAGGAGCCCGGCGCCGAGCCGGGGGGCGAGGCCCGGACCGTAGTAGGAGCGGACTGCCTCGCCGCGCCCGTCGAGGAACGCCCCGGGCGTCTCGACGTAACCGAGGTAGCCGCCGGCGAGGCCGACCACCGCCGCCCCCGGCCCCGCGGCGTCGCACCAGCCCCGCCCCACCTCCTCGACCGGCTCGCCGGGGACCGCGAGGAGGAGCGCGTCCCCCAGCCGGAGCGCCGCCACCCGCGCCGTCGCCGGGAGCACTCCGCCTAGGAGCGTCCGGGCCGCCGGCCGGAGGAGCGGCGGGACGGCGCCCGGGGAGACCGCGGGGAGGTCGACCTCGACCTCCGCGAACCGGAGCGCCGGCGCCGCCGCCGCGGGCGAGGAGGGGAGCGCGGCGACGTCGCGCTCGAGGGCGGCGGCGTAGGTCTCGAGCGCCCGGCCGGGCGGCGAGGGCGGCCCCAGGGGCGACTGGTCGCCGAGCGCCCCCTGGAGGAGGAGGCGCACGCCGCCGCGCGAGGCGGCGAGGAACCGGCCGACCCAGTCGCCGGAGATGAGCCGGTTGGCGCCGCCGAGGAGGGTGGGGTGGGAGGCGACGACCACCAGCTCCGCCACCGGCTCACCCCCGGGGCGGGAGAGGCGGAGCGCCAGGATCCGGCCGTCGCGGGCGCCGCCGTCCCGGTTCCAGACGAGCGTCGGGTCGGCGCCGCGGGCGACCGCCAGCGTCGCCGGGCCGGCGGCCGCCCGGGCGGCGCGGATCGCCGCGGCGATCGCGTCGGCGATCCGGGCCCGCGCCGCGGGGCGGTAGGGGCCGGTGGCGGTCCGCTCGGCGACGAGCTCGTCCCAGAAGCCGCCCGGGCCGGCGTGGGTGTGGGTGGCGCCGAGGAGGAGCCCGTCGAGCGGGAGATCGGCGAGCCGCGCCCGGACCTCCCGCTCGAGCCCCGGCGGGACGAGCAGGATCTCGACCGAGGCGATGGCGACGGTGCAGCCCGGCTCCTCGAGGACGAGGGCCCGCGCCGTGACCGGGTCGCGGACGCCGGCGGCGGCGTAGGTGAGGTGGGGGAAGCCGGCGATGAGGGGATCGCGCCCGAGGTCGATCTCCCTCGCCGCGGCGCCGGCCCGGAGCGGTCCGCGCCCCGCCGCCGCGGCGGCGACGCGCGGCGGCCCCTCCGGCGGCGCGGGGCGGAGCGGGAGGGAGAGGATCCCTAGGATCGACGCGGGGATGGCGAGCGCGAGGAGGGTCGCCCGGAGCGCCCGGCCGGTGGGGTTCTTTTTCAAGTCCGGACGGTTATACTCCGCCGCCTCATGGGGTACGACGCCGTCTACGACAAGCTGAAGGACGAGTGCGGGGTCTTCGGCATCTGGGGGCTCGGCGAGCTCGAGGAGGCGGCCAACTTCACCTACCTCGGGCTGCACGCCTTGCAGCACCGCGGCCAGGAGTCGGCCGGGATCGTCTCGACCGACGGCGAGACCCTCCACGTCCACCGCGACATGGGGCTCGTCGCCGACATCTTCGACGCCGGGGTGATCGCGCGCCTCCGCGGGGGTGCGGCGATCGGCCACGTCCGCTACTCGACGACCGGCGCCAGCCAGCTCAAGAACGTCCAGCCGCTCGCCGTCCAGTACGCCGCCGGCGCGGTCGCGGTGGCGCACAACGGCAACCTGGTGAACGCCGACGTGCTGCGGGCCGAGCTCGAGGCGCAGGGGTCGATCTTCTCCTCCTCGACCGACACCGAGGTGATCGTCCACCTCATGGCCCGGGCCCGGCCGGCCGGCGCGGCGCCGGCCGAGCAGCTCGCCTCGGCGGTCCGGCAGGCGCTCTCGCGGGTCGCCGGCGCCTACTCGCTCCTCTTCCTCACCCCCCGGGCGATGGTCGGCGTCCGCGACCCGATGGGCTTCCGGCCCCTGGTCCTCGGCAAGCTGAAGGGCCACTGGGTGCTGGCGAGCGAGACCACCGCGCTCGACCTGATCGAGGCCGAGTACGTGCGCGAGGTCGCGCCGGGCGAGCTGGTGGTGATCGACGAGCGGGGGCTGCGGAGCGAGCGGCTCTTCCCCGACGCCCGGCCGCCGGCGCGGCTCGGCCGCTGCGTCTTCGAGCACATCTACTTCGCCCGCCCCGACTCGATCCTCTTCGGGCAGTCGGTCTACTCGGCGCGCCACGCCTTCGGGAAGCGGCTGGCGATCGAGCACCCGGTGCCGGCCGACCTGGTCGTCCCGGTCCCGGACTCCGGCGTCCCGGCCGCCATCGGCTACGCCGAGCAGAGCGGCATCCCCTTCGCCATGGGGCTCGTCCGCAGCCACTACGTCGGCCGGACCTTCATCGAGCCCTCGCAGCAGATCCGCCACTTCGGCGTGAAGCTGAAGCTGAACGCGCTCCGCGACGTCCTGCGCGACAAGCGGGTGATCGTGGTGGACGACTCGGTCGTCCGCGGCACCACGAGCCGGAAGATCGTGAAGATGATCCGGGCCGCCGGCGCCGCCGAGGTCCACCTGCGCATCTCCTCGCCGCCGACCGCCTGGCCCTGCTACTACGGCATCGACACCCCGACGCGGCAGGAGCTCATCGCCTCGACCCACGACGAGCTGCAGATCGCGACCTACGTCACCGCCGACTCCCTCGGCTACCTGTCGCTCGACGGGCTGTACGCCGCGCTCGGCGAGGAGCGCTCCACCTTCTGCGACGCCTGCTTCTCGGGCGAGTACCTGGTCGACTTCCCGCGGAAGGGGACGGCGGCGCCGAGCCTGCGGGTGGTCGGCGCCTAGCCGGCCGGACCCGGCGCCGGGCCGGCGCCGGGCGCGCCCTCAGGCGCCCGCCCCGCCGAGGAGCTCGCGCGCGAACCGCTCCCACCGGTCGGCGGAGGCTCCCCAGGAGTAGCGCTCCTCGACGAGCGCCCGCCCGGCGCGGCCGAGCCGGTCTCCCTGCGCGGGGTCGGCGAGGAGCCGGGCCACGGCCGCGGCGAAGGCCGCCGGCTCGTCGGCGAGGAGGAGCTCCACCCCGTGCCGGGCCTCGATCCCCTCGGCGCCGAGGGGGGTCGAGACCACCGGGCGGGCCATGGCCATGGCCTCGAGGATCTTGAGGCGGGTCCCGCCGCCCATCCGCAGCGGCGCCACCACCACCGCCGCCCGGGCCAGGTGCGGGGCCAGGTCGTCGACGAAGCCGGTCACCTCGACGTCCGGGGCGCGCCGGGCCAGCACCGCCGGCGGCGCCCCGGGGCCCACGATCTCCAGCCGCGCGGCCGGGCGCGCCGCGCGCACCGCCGGCCAGATCCGGTCGAGGAGGTGGAGCACGGCGTCGACGTTGGGGGCGTAGCCCATCGACCCGAAGAAGAGGACCCGGTCCGCCACGGCGGGCGGGTGATCGGCGCGCGGGCGCAGCCGCTCCAGGTCGACGGCGTTGGGGACGACGGCGACGCGGGCGGCCGGCGCGGCGGCGCGGACCCGGTCGGCGTCGGGCTCGGAGCAGACGGTGACGCCGTCGTGGGAGCGCCAGGCCCCCTCCTCCTCGGCGCGGAGCTTGCGCCAGTCGGCGGCGGCGTAGAGCCGGCGGACCGTCCCGCGCTCGCGCGCCGCCACCTGGCGGCCGAGGCTCCACTCCACGTTGTGCTCGCCGAGGATCACCCGCGGCGCCGGCGCGCCGTCCGGGGCGCGGCGCAGCCCGAGCCCGGTCATGAAGGGGAACTCGAGGTCGACGACGTCGAAGCGCGTGCGGGAGAGGAGCGCGTCGGCGGCCGCCTGGAGCGCCGGCAGCCGGTGGAGCAGGTGCTCGTAGGACCGGGGCGAGGCGAGCGAGCGGAGCTGGAGCCAGCGCTTGGCCAGCCCGGACGAGCCGGGGTGGCCGGGGACCAGGACCACCTCCCGGCAGTAGCCCTCGAGGGCGCGGCGCGCGGCGCCGGCGTCGTCGCCCGGGCCGTGGAGCGAGAGGACCGACAGGTCGTGGCGCCGGGCCAGCGCCGTCAGGAGGCCGTGCAGGCGCGCCTGCGCCCCGAACCTCGGCGGGCTCGGGGGCAGGCGGGTGACGAAGAGGATGGCGAGCCGCGATGATCCGTCCATCGTCCCCCAGGGGCGCCCCGGCGCGGGGCGATCCTCGCGGCGCGTCGGCGCCTACTGCAGGAAGGCCGCCTTCACCGCGGTGAGGAGGGGGTTGGTGCCGGCGCCGTCGACCGCCCCCTCGTTGATGAGCCAGATGACCGTGCCGCCGTAGCCGTTGGCCTTGATCCAGGCCCCCTTGGCGGCGATCGACGTCGGGTCATCGTAGCTCATGAAGCAGACCGCCGGCGCGCCGTTCCGGGAGGAGCCGGCGAGGCCGCCGGTGAAGTAGGTCGCGCCCGCGGCGGCGTCGAAGATGGTCCCGGTGGAGGTGCCGTCGGGCATGGTCCGCCCGCCGGTGCCGGCGACCGTCGGGTCGGCGCCGGTGTACGTCCAGGTGTAGTTGTCGAGGATGTACTTGTAGGTCCAGGTGCTGTCCTGGCCCTGCGAGGCGCCGGCGCCGTTCTGGTTGGCCGGGGTCTGGCGAGGCGCGTAGACGCCCTCGCTCCCCGACTTGAGCCAGGCCGAGCCGTAGAAGGGGATGCCCATGCCGATCCGCGCCGTGGGGACGCCCTCGGCGGCGAGCTGGCCGAGCGACTTCTGGACCGACGACGGGTGGTCGGCCGCCTCGTCGGCGAGGGCGTTGTGGAACCAGGAGACCCAGCCGCCCCAGTTGTTCGCCGCGTCGTAGGTCATGACGTTGAACTGGTCGAAGAGCCAGTTGCCGGAGGCGTCGGTCATGCCGCTCCAGAACGACTGGTTGGTCTGGCTCCAGCCGATGGCCACGGTGATGAAGACCCCGGGCCACTCGGTGCGCAGCGCCGTGGCCAGGTTCTTCATGCGGACGTCGTCGCCGGGCGGGCCGTTGGCCCCGGCGTAGATCCCCTCCCAGTCGAAGTCGACGCCGTCGAAGCCGTCGGCGCGGGCGAAGGAGGCGATCTGCTTGGCGAAGGCGTCGGCGCTCGCCGCGGTGTTCCCGGCGGCGGTGGCGAAGGCGCTGGCGCTCCCCACGCCGCCGATCATGAGGATCGCCTTCTTGCCGTTGGCGTGCGCGGCGGCGGTGACCTGCTGGGCGAGCGGCGAGCCGAGGTTGCCGCCGCGGTAGGAGAGGGCGCCGGTGGAGCTCGGCCAGGCGAAGGCGACGGTGAGGTGGGTGAGGGCCGTCCAGTCGATGAGCGTGTACGGGTAGGCGGCCATGTTGCCGGCCGTCCAGGAGGCCCAGTAGCCGGTCACGAACTTGCCGGTCGGGGTGCCGCCGCCGCCGCCGCCGGCGGCGACCACGATCACCGTGGCGGTCGCGGACTGGGTCGAGTCGGCGGTGGAGACGGCGGCCACCGTGTAGGTGCCGGCGGTGGCGGGGGCGGTGTAGAGGCCGGACGCGGTGATCGAGCCGCCGCCGGTCGCCGGGGTGACCGACCAGGTGACCGGTCCCGCCGCGCCGCCGACCGTCGCCGCGAACTGGACGGTGCCGCCCGGGGAGGCGGTCGCCGAGATCGGCAGGACCGCGACCGCAGCGGGGGTGGGCGTCGGCGTCGGAGTGGGGGTCGGGGTGGGCGTGGGCGTCGGGGTCGGGGTCCCGCCGACGACGACCGCCGCCGTCGCGGTGACCGCCGGATCGGCGGCGCTGGCCACGAGCACGTGGAACGTCCCGGCCTGATCCGGCGCGTGGTAGTTGCCGCTCGCGTCGATGGTCCCGCCGCCGTTCTCCAGGACCGACCAGTTCACCGCCGGGTCATTCGTCCCCTCGACCGCCGCGCTGAAGCTCAGGTTGGCGTCGGTGGCGAGCGCGGCGCTCGGCGGGGAGACCGTCACGGCGACGTGCGAGCTCGACCCGCTCGCACCGGGAGCGGTGCCGCAGGCCGAGGCGAGGAGGATGATGGCGAGAGAGGTCATGGATGCGATCGCGATCTTCATGGGCTGCCCTTCCGTCAGCGCCGCGGTTCATTGGGTGGCGCCAGTCGCGTACCGTGAACGCGTGTCGTTCGAACGCGGTACACCCGGAAGGCAAGGAATCACGTGACGTCGGTCAGGCGATAGACCCCCACGAGGGATGTGTGGATGTAAGAAATGGTCATACTTTCAAGTGGATAGTGATTAGTCGAAAAACAAACGCATACTCCTTCGACACGCCGCGGACATAGACAGGACAGGTACCGCCCGGGTGTTTTATGCCCCTAACGAGGCGCCCCGTCTTGGTCCAGGTGGGATGAAGGCTCCTCGTCGAGGAGGCGCGTCGATCGCGGCGACGCGAGCGTCCGGAGGAGCACGAGCGCGAAGGCCGGGTCGCGAAGCAGGTAGCGCCTGGCGAGGCGGCGCGGCTCCTGGAGCAGCCGGAAGAGCCACTCGAGGCCGGCGCTCCGCATCCACCGGGGCGCCCGCCGGACCCGCCCGACGTAGAAGTCGAGGCTGGCGCCGATGCTGAGCGCGACCGCGCCGCCGAGCCGCGCGCGCGCCCGGTCGACGAAGATCTCGCCCTTGGGCGCGCCGAGGCAGACCACCAGCAGGTCCGGGCGCGCCGCGGCGATCCGGGAGATCACCTCGTCCTCGTCGGCCAGCGGAGCGAGCCCGACGCGCGGCTCCTCCGCGCCGACCACCTCGACGGCGAGCTCGCGCGCGAGCCGCGCCGCCGCCTCGCGCACCACCCCGTCGGCGCCGCCGAGCAGGTAGACCCGCCAGCGGCGCGCCGCCGCGAGGCGCATGGCGGGGAGGAAGAGATCCGACCCCGAGATCCTGCCGGGCAGGGGCCGCCCGAGGAGCGGCGCCGTCCAGCGGAGCGGCTGTCCATCGCAGAGCGACAGGTCGGCGCGGGCGTACGCGTCGCGCAGGCGGCGGTCGCGCTCCGCCAGGACCACGTGATCGACGTTCGGCGTGAAGACGGCGCCGCCCCGGCCGCGCGCGACCAGGTCGCCGAGGAGGGCGAGCGCGCCGTCGAAGGTGACCGCGTCCACCCAGATCGCGCCGAACCGGACCCGCGCGGGCCGCGGCGCCCCGGGGTCGCGGCTCGCCCGCGCCGCCG
>JAJXSQ010000109.1 GCA_021784495.1 Myxococcales bacterium
CCCTGGGGCGCTCCAGCCCGGGACCGCTCCAGCCCGGGAGCGCTCGATCCCGGGACCGCTCGAGCCCAGGACCGCTCGAGCCCGCAGCCGCTCGAGCCCGCAGCCGCTCCAGCCCGGTGGCCCCGGCCCCGCTCAGCCGCCGTCGGGGGTCGGGTGGAGCGCCAGCTCCGGCCGCCCCGGCAGGTTGAGGATCTCCTCCGGGACGAGCTCGACGATGAAGTCGATGATGTCGCGGATCGAGACCACCCCCGCCGGCGCGCCGGCCGCGTCGACCAGCGGGACGTGGCGGAAGCGCCCGACGCTCATCTTGTTGAGCGCGTAGGCGACCGGATCCTTCAGGTGGAGCGTCTCCGGGTGCGGGCTCATGAACCGCTTCACCGGCGCGCGCGTCCAGGCGCGCGCCGCCATCGCGCGGTTCACCAGGTCGCGCTCGGTGAAGATGCCGACCACCGCCTTCCCCTTCTTCACCAGGACCGCGCCCACCCCCTTCTTGCGCATCAGCTCCGCCGCCCGGGCCACGGTCGCCTCCGGCGAGACCGTCACCGCCGGCGACCGGCGCAGCTCGGAGAGCGGGGTCTCGAGCATCTGTCGGCCGACGTCCCGGTGGCGCCCGACCTCCGGCTCGCCCTCGTCGCCCTCGAGCACCTCGGCCTCCTCGGCATCCGGTCGCTCCATCGCCATGACCAGCCTCCTCCCCGGGATCGCCCGAGCGCGTGGTACGTGTGCTTCAATTCTCCACCCGGGTGCCGGGGTCGCAACCCCCCCGGCGGGGTGCCGACGATGCGCGTGCCCGAGCCGTTCGATCTCGACCTCGTCGTGCGCAGCCACGGCTGGTACGACCTCGCCCCCTGGCGCTACGACGCCGCGCGGCGGCGGCTCGCGCGCCCCCTCGCGCTGTCGTCCGGGCGGGCGGTGGCGGTGGAGGTGGCCGAGGCGCGCGGGGGGCTCGCGCTCCGGATCGACGCCGGCGGCCCGCTCCCCCGCGCCGACGCGGCCGAGGCTCGCGCCGCGATCGCCACCTGCCTCGACCTCGCCCGGGATCTCGGGTCGTTCCGCGCGACCGCGGCGGCGCTGGAGGAGCGCCGCGCCGCGGGGAGGGGGCGGGACCGGGAGCTGCCCGACCTCCGCTGGGCGCTCGCCCGCGGGGCGGGCCGCCTGCTCCGCTCCCCGACCGTCTTCGAGGACGCGGTCAAGACCCTCTGCACCACCAACTGCTCCTGGGCGCTCACCCGGGGCATGGTCGCGCGGCTCTGCGAGCGCCTGGGGGCGATCGCGCCGGGCGGCGCGCGCTGCTTCCCCGGCCCGGCGGCGATGGCCGCGCGCGACGAGCGCTTCTACCGGGAGGAGATCCGCGCCGGCTACCGCGCCCGGGCGCTCGTCGAGCTGGCGCGCGCCGTCGCCGGCGGGGGGCTCGACGTCGAGGCGCTCGCCGGCGGGGAGGGGACCACCGGGGAGCTCCTCGCCCGCGTCCGCGCCTGGCGCGGCTTCGGCCCCTACGCCGCCGAGCACCTGGCGCGGCTCCTCGGCCGGCGCGACCGGCTGGCGCTCGACTCCTGGACGCGCCCGGAGCTCGCGCGCCTCCGCGGCCTCCGCCGCCCTCCCGCCGACGCGACCGTCCGGCGCTGGTACGCGCCCTACGGCCCGGACGCCGGGCTGGCGATGTGGCTCGAGGTGACCGCCGGGTGGTTCGGCGTCACGGGGGCGCGGCCGGCGGCGCCCCGGGCGCGTCGCCGCCCTCGGTCCGCCGCCAGATCCGGAGGGCCGCGACCAGGAAGGTGACCACCAGCGGCCCGAGGAGGACGCCGATGACGCCGAAGGCGGCGACGCCGCCGAGGAGCGCCAGCATCACGATGCCGATGGGCTGCGCGAGCCCGCCGCGCAGCAGCCAGGGGCGGGCGAAGGTGTCGACCATCGAGACCACGCCGAGGGCCCAGGCGAGGAGGAAGATCGCCGACCAGGAGTGGCCGGTGGCGAACTGGAGGAGCGCGGCGGCCACCACCACCACCGTCCCGCCCACTGCCGGGACGAGGGCGACGAGGAAGGTGATCGCGGTGAGGAAGACCGGACCGGGCGCGCGCGCGAGGAGGTAGCCGGCCAGCGCGGCCCCGGCCTGGATCCCGGCGGTGGCGACGGTCGCGACCAGGACCGAGATCGCCGTCCGCCGGAACTCGTCGACGAGCTCGCGGAACTGCCCCGGCGCCAGCGGCGCGGACCGGTCGAGCCAGGCGACCAGCTTCCCGCCGTCGACCAGGAAGAAGAAGTAGGCCACCAGGGTCACCGCCAGCCGGAGGAGAGCCCCCCCGGTCGCGGCCAGGAGGCCGCCGAGCGCCGCGACCGCCTGGCCGCCGTTGGAGCCGGCGAAGCGCTGCAGCTCGGCCTCGAGGTCGGGCACCGCGTCGACGAGCCGCCGGACGAGGGGGATCAGCCAGCCGGGGAGGCGCTCGATCAGGGCGGCCGTGTCGGCGGAGTCGAGGGCGGCCCGGAGCCAGCGGGCCCCCTCCATCGCCTGGCCGGCCATCACCGAGACGAGGGCGCCGACCGGCACCACCAGGGCGATCACCAGCGCCACGAGGAGGAGGCCGGCCGCCAGGCGGCGGCGCCCCCCCACCTTGGCGGTCGCCCACCGCATCGGCCGGGCGCTCGCCGCCGCCAGGACGGCGGCGACGAGGAGCGACGTCCAGAAGGGCGAGATCAGGATCACCGTGAGCGCGACCGCGGTGATCACCAGGGCGGTGAGGAAGTGGCGCTGGATGATCGGGTTCATCGCTCAGGCGTTCCCGTGGATGAGGGTGGGATCGACGCCGGCCTCGGCCAGCGCCGCGCGCACGCCCGCGACCATCGGGGGCATGCCGCTCACGAACGCCGCGGCGCCGGGGATCCGGACGCCGCCGTAGGCGAGGGAGCGGGCCACCTCCTGGACCCGGCCGCGGACCCCGGGCCAGGCGTCGTCCTCGGCCGAGGGGCAGAGGACGACCCGGATCCCCCGCCGCTCCCAGGCGAGGTGCTCGGACCGGTAGGCGAACTCGGCGCCGCGCCGCTGGCCGTAGAAGAGGGTGATCCGGCCGACCTCGTCCCGGCGGGCGGAGAGGGCCTGGACGAGGGCGCGGATCGGGGCGATCCCGGAGCCGGCGGCGAAGAGGAGGACGTCGCGCCCGCGGGCCGCGTCCACCGGGAAGCCGCGGCCGAAGGGCGCGGTCAGCGCCAGCGCGCCCCCCGGGGCGCCGAGGGCGATGGCGGCGTCGGCCACGGCGCCGCCGCGCTTCAGCAGGAGCTCGGCGATCCCCGAGGGCGCGGGCGCGGAGGCGAGCGCGAAGAAGCCCTCGCCCGCGCCGGTGCGGACCTTCACCACCTGCCCCGGGCGCTCGTGGCGCGCGGCGGCGCCGGGCTCGAGCCGGAGCCGGAGGGCACGGAGCGCGGCGGTCTCGTCCCAGGCGTCGAGCACCGCCGCCGGGTGGGTGTCGCTCGGCCCGAGCATCGGCCGACGGTATCACCGGTCCGGCGTCGGCGTCCCCCCGGCCGGCCGGCGCCCCGCCGCCTCGATGCCGCGCGCCAGCGCCGCCTCGTTCACCGGGAGGAGCGCGGGCCGGGCGTGGAGCGCCTGGCGCAGCGCCCGCTGGAGGGTGGCGGCCGGGAAGAGGCCGGTGGCGCCCAGCACCGCCCCGACCGCCACCACGTTCTTGACCATCGGCTGCCCGAGCTCGCGGGCGATGGCGGTGCAGGGGACCCCGATCACCGCGGCGGCGGGGCCGAGCGACGCGGGCGCCGGGACGACCGTGGAGTCGTAGATCACCGTCGCCCCGGGGGCGACCTCGGGGCCGAAGCGGGCCAGGCTCGGGGCGTTGAAGGCGACCAGGACGTGGGGGTGGGGCGCGGCCGGCGAGAGGACCTCCTCCGCGGCGATCCGGACGTCGGCGTACGAGGTGCCGCCCCGCGACTCCGGCCCGTAGCTCGGGATGTGGGTCGCGTCGAAGCCCTCCTGGATCGCCGCCTTGGTCAGGAGCAGGGCCGCGGTCTGGGCGCCGTCCCCGCCGGCGCCGGCGAGCTTCAGCCCGACGTCGTCGCCGAAGGCGGTGCGCGGGAAGCCGTCGCAGAAGCGCTCCGGCGCGGCGGCCGGTCCGCCGAGCGCGGCCAGCACCCGCCCCGGATCGAAGGACGGGGTGGGCCACTCGAAGGGCGGGGCGGCGTCGGCGCCGAGGTCCTTCTTCACCCCGAGCGGGAAGACCGGGACCATCTGCTCCTTCACCCAGCGCTCGGCCTCGACCGGGGTCAGGCCGAGGTGGGTGGGGCACTCGGCGAGCACCTCGACGAAGGAGAACGCGCGCCCCTCCACCTGGAGGCGGAGCGCCTTCTCCACCGCCCGGGCGGCGCGCTTGCGCTGCCGGGCGTCGAAGAGCGCCACCCGCTCGACGAAGGCCTGGCCGTCGATCTGGGCGATCAGCTCGGACATCCGGAGCGGCTGGCCCATCCCCCGGTCCCGGCCGCGCGGGCTGGTGGCGGTCTTCTGGCCCATGATCGTCGTCGGCGCCAGCTGGCCCCCGGTCATGCCGTAGATCGCGTTGTTCACGAAGATCACGGTGATGGGGAGGGCCAGCTGCGCCGCCTGGAGGATCTCGGCCAGGCCGATCGAGGCCAGGTCGCCGTCCCCCTGGTAGCTCACCACCACCGCGTCCGGGTTGGCGAGCTTGTGGCCGATGGCCACCGCCGGCGCCCGGCCGTGCGAGGCCTGGCTGTTGCCGACGTCGAGGTAGTAGTGGAGGAAGACGCCGCAGCCGACCGGGGAGATGGCGATGGTCCGGTCCTGGACGCCGAGCGCCTCGACCGCGTCGGCGATCATCTTGTGGATCAGGCCGTGGCCGCAGCCCGGGCAGTAGTGGGTGGTCTCGCCCTTGAGCCCCGCGGCGTGGTCGTGCCGCTCGAACCGCCGGTAGAAGGTGGTCACGCGCGCGCCCTCCCCGCCAGGGCGGCGCGGGCCCCGGCCACGATCTCGCGCTGCGAGGGCAGGACCCCGCCCATGCGGCGGACGTGGTGGATGGGGATCCCGGCGCCGGCTCCGGCGTGCGACAGCGCGAGCCGCAGCTCGTCCTCGAGCTGCCCGTCGCTCGCCTCGACCACCAGGAGCGCGGCGGTCCGCTCGAGGAGCGGGCGGAGGGCCCGCACCGGGAAGGGCCAGAGCGTCTGCGGGCGGAAGAGGCCGGCGGCGATCCCCTCGTCGCGCAGCGCGCGGATCGCCCCCTTCGCCATCCGGGCCGGCGTGTTCGCGGCGACGAGCAGCAGCTCGGCGTCCTCGCAGCGGTAGAGATCGGCCCGCTGCTCGGCGTCGATCATCCGCGCGTACTTGGCCTGGAGCCGTTCGTTGTGGGCCTCGAGGTCGACCTCGGCGAGGTGGATGGAGCTGATCAGGTTCGGCCGGTGCGCGGCGTCGCCGTGGACCGCCCAGGCCGGGAGCCCGGGCCGGACCAGCGCGCCGGGGAGGTGCACCCGGCCGGTCATCTGGCCCAGGTAGCCGTCGGCCGCGATCATGACCGGGCTCCGGTAGGCGAAGGCGAGCCGGAAGGCGAGCAGGGTGAAGTCGAGCATCTCCTGGGGCGTGGCCGGGGCGAGCACGATCGCCCGGGTGTTGCCGTGGCCCAGGCCGCGGCAGAGGAGCTTGATGTCCGACTGCTCCGGGCCGATGTTGCCGAGCCCCGGCCCGGCGCGCATGACGTCGACGAAGACCCCGGGAACCTCGGCGCCGATGAGGTAGGAGATCCCCTCGAGCATCAGGCTGAAGCCCGGGGAGGAGGTGAAGGTCATCGCCGGGAGGCCCGCGCCGCCGCAGCCGTAGATCATGTTGACCGCCGCCACCTCGCTCACCGCCTGCACGAAGTGGCCGCCCAGCCCGGGCAGCACCCGCGCCATCAGCTCCGCCCCCTCGGTGGACGGGGTGATCGGGTAGCCGAAGAAGTGGCGGCAGCCGGCGAGCAGCGCGCCGATCGCCGAGGCGTGCGCGCCCTTCAGGACGAGCGCGCCGCCGCCCGGGAGCGGGAGCTGCTCGCCGGGCAGGTCCCGGGGCGCGGCCGCCGCGGCGGGAGGGGGCGCGCCGTCGTCGAAGCGGAGCCCCCACGGCTCGGGGCAGGCCTCGACGCAGAGGCCGCAGCCGGTGCAGGCGTCGAGCGACAGGTCGATCGGCACCAGGCCGGTGAGCGGGTCGACCTCCCCGCCCGGGGAGATGCAGCCCTGGGCGCAGGTGTCGACGCAGCGGTTGCAGCCCTTGCAGAGCTCGGGTCGAAGGGCCGGTCGCGCGCTGGCCGCTGCTCGGGTCATGCACACCTCCAGAGGGAGGGGGATTCTCGCATCCGGGAGGGTGCCCTGGCGAGCGGCGCGCGCGAGGGGGTCGGTGGCGGCCCCCCCGGGCCGCTGGTAGATTGGCCCCCCCGTGCGCGTCCTCCTCTCCAACGACGACGGCGTCCACGCCGCCGGGCTCCGGGCCCTCGTCGAGGCCTTCGACGGCGACGAGGTCTGGGTCTGCGCCCCGGACCGCGAGCAGTCGGCCTCCTCCCACGCCATCTCGCTCCACCGCCCCCTCCGGCTCCACACCCTGGGGCCGCGCCGGCACGCCGTGGACGGCACCCCGACCGACGCCGTCCACCTCGGCCTCAACCTGCTCCTCCGCGGCAGCCCGCCGGACGTGGTGGTCTCCGGCGTGAACCACGGCCCGAACCTGGCGGGCGACGTCCACTACTCCGGGACCGTCGCGGCCGCCAAGGAGGGGGCGCTGCTCGGGGTGCCGGCCATCGCCGTGAGCCTCGCCTCGCCGCCGCCGCAGGACTTCGGCGCGGCGGCGCGCTTCGCCGCCGCCCTGGCCCGGGCGCTCCACGCGTCGCGGCCCCGGGCGCCGATCCTGCTCAACGTGAACGTCCCGCCCGGCCCGGTGCGCGGCTGGCGGCCGGCGCGGCTCGGCCGGCGGAGCTACGGCGACCAGGTGACCGAGAAGACGGATCCCCGGGGGCGGCCCTACTTCTGGATCGGCGGCGAGGGGGCGCCGGTCGACGACGACATCCCCGGGTCGGACTGCAACGCGGTCTTCCGCGAGGGGCTGGTCGCGGTGACGCCGCTGCTGCTCGACGGCACCGACCAGCGCGCGCTCGCCGACCTGGGCCGGCTCGCCCCGGCGGACTACGCGCGGGAGCCGGGCCCGTGACCCGGCGCGCAGCGCTCGCCGCCGCCCTCGTGGCGCTGGCGAGCGGCTGCGCCTCC
>JAJXSQ010000110.1 GCA_021784495.1 Myxococcales bacterium
CGGCCTCGAGCCAGCCCTCGCCGGTGATCCGTCCGCCGCGGTGGGCGAGGAGCCGGACGCGCCCCAGGCCGGTCGAGCTCCCGGCGTTCACCACCCGGAGCGGCCGGTCGCCGGCGGCGAGCTCCAGCGCGCCGGCGGCGTGCCGGTGGCCGTGGAGGACCAGGTCGCACCGGCCGAGGAGCCGCGAGAGGAGCGCCCGGCCGCGGCCGAGCTCGCCCACCCAGGGGAGCCCGATCGCGTGGGCCAGCCGCTCCCAGACGTCGTCGCCGGGGAGCGGCAGCAGGTGGTGGTGGAGCAGGACGACCGCGAGGGCGCCGGGCGGCGCCTCGGAGAGCGCGGCGTCGGCCTCGACCAGGTCGGACGGGGTGAGCTCGCCGTGGGCGTCGAGGAGCCGCCGGTTGTGGGGCGCGGTCGAGTCGAGCCGCACGAGGAAGAGGCCGTCGGCGCGGGCGATCGCCACCCGGTCCCGCATGAGGAGCCCCCCCGCGTCCTCGCCGAGCCGGTCGTGGTTCCCCGGGACCACCGTCAGCCGATCTTCGAGCGGGGCGACGAGCCGGTGGAAGGTCGCGAGCTCGTCCAGCCGGCCGCGGTGGGTGACGTCGCCGGTCACCACGACGTGGTCGACGCGGGCGGCGACCAGGGCCGCCACCAGCTGGCCGAGGGTCGCCGCGTCGGCCGGGTCGCGGCCGACGTGGAGATCCGAGAGGTGGACGAGCGTTCGGGTCACGCGGCCTCCGTGCGCGCCACTCCACCCCCCGCCGGTGACGATCCTGCGACCGCCGCCCGGCGCGGAGGTGACGTCGCGTTCTTTCACCGGACCGTCGCCGCCGCGGAACCGGGGCGCCACCGCCGCCCGGCAGCCTCCCGCTCGAACCCGAGGAGGCCCACGTGACCCGACGCGAGATCCGGACGCTGCGCCAGGACGACTTCGCCGAGCTCATGCGGATCGAGGAGGAGGTCTTCGGCGCCGCCGGCGACGGCACGCTCGGCCCCTACTACGTCCGGCTCTGCTGCGAGTTCTTCGCCGAGACCTGCTTCATCGCCGAGGAGGACGGCCGGGCGGTCGGCTACGTCCTCTGCTTCGTGAAGGGGAGGGAGGCCTACTGCACCACCCTCGCGGTCGCCCCCGGCCGCCAGGGCTCGCGGGTCGCGGTCCAGCTCCTCCGGGCGCTGGTCGCCGTCCTGGCGCGGCGGGCCGACGCCTGCTGGTTCACGGTGAAGGAGGAGAACCTCCAGGCCCGCTCGCTCCACGCCGCCCTCGGCGCCACCGAGCTGGGGGTGCGGGAGGACTTCTACGGCCCGGGCGACCGCCGGTTGGTCTCGCGGATCGACCGGACCGCCTTCGAGGCGCTCCGCGGCCGGCTGAAGCGGCTCGGCCTCGTGGACCGCGACGCGCTCGGCGAGGCGGCCTGAGGTGTCGCCGCTCTCCGCCGCCGCCTCCGGGCTCCGCGCCGGCGCGCGGGTCGCGGCCACCGGCGCGACCGCCACCGTCACCGCGGCGCGCCTCTCGCTGCTCGAGCGCGGCGGGGCGAGGCGGCGGGACCGCGCCCGCGCGCTCCGCGACGCCTGCCGCCGGTTCCTCGCGCTCCACGGCGTCGAGGTCGAGGCGCGGGGCGCGGTCGCGCCGGGGGCGGCGATCGTCGTCGCCAACCACGTGAGCTGGCTCGACCCGCTGGTGGTCGCCTCGCTCGTCCCCTGCGCCCCGATCTCGAAGCTCGAGGTCGGCGGGTGGCCGGTGGTGGGGCCGCTCGCCCGCCGCCTCGGCGTGATCTTCCACGACCGGGGCGCGCCCGGCTCGGGCCGGCGGGTGCTGTTCGAGGCCGGCGCGGCGCTCGCCGCCGGGCTCCCGGTCCTCAACTTCCCGGAGGGGACGACGACCGAGGGGCGGCGGGTCCTCGCCTTCCGGCCCGGCCTCTTCGCGCTCGCGCGCCGGGCCGGGGTGCCGGTCGTCCCGGCCGCGCTCCGCTACCACCCGGTGGAGCTCGCCTGGACCGGCGACGCCACCTTCGTCCCCCACTACCTCCGGCTCGCCGCCGGGGACGCCGCCCGGGTCGAGCTCAGGCTCGGATCGCCGATCTCCGCGGAGGCCGCGGCGGGCGCCGAGGCGCTCGCCCGGCACGTCCGCGACGCCGTGGTCGGGCTCCTCGAGGGGCCGTGATCCAGCAGCCGGCGCTCGAGTACCTGGCGCACGGCCAGGTCCCGTTCTTCCGCCTCCCCTCGGTCCCGCGGCCGGCGCCGCTGCCGGACGGGACGGACGCGGTCCTCCTCGGCGCCACCTGGGACGGGGGCGCGACGGCGGCGCCCGGGGCGCGCTTCGCGCCGTTCCACGTCCGCCGGGTGAGCGCCTTCGTCCAGGGCTTCCACCCCGTCCACCGGGTGGCGGTCTTCGACCGGACCGGCGCGGTCGACGGCGGCAACGTCGCCTTCCCGCCCTTCGATCCGGCGGCGGTGCGCGGCCGGATCGAGGCCGAGGTGGCGGCGATCGCCCAGGCCGGCGCCGCGCCGTTCCTCGTCGGCGGCGACCACTCGGTGGCGCTCCCGGCGCTCCGGGCGGTGGCGCGGGCCCACGGCCCGGTGGCGGTGCTCCACCTCGACGCCCACCTGGACACGAGCGGTCCGGAGCTCTGGGGTGAGCCCTTCCACCACGGGACGCCGCTCCGCCACGCGCTCGACGAGGGGCTCGTCCTCCCGGGCCAGCTCCACCAGGTCGGGATCCGCGGCGCCTGGGGCTCCCCGGAGGACGCCGCGCCGGGCGAGGCGCGCGGCGCCCGGATCACCACCGCCGACGCGCTCGGCGCGGCCGGCGCCGCCGCGGTCGCCGCCCGGATCCGCGAGGCGGTCGGCGACCGGCCGGTCTACGTCACCTTCGACGTCGACGCGGTCGATCCCGCCTTCGCCCCGGGGACCGGGACGCCGGTGCCGGGAGGCCTCACCTCGCGGGAGGCGCTCGCCCTCCTGCGCGGCCTCGCCGGCGTCCGGCTGGTCGGGATGGACGTGGTCGAGGTCTGCCCGGCGCTCGACCACGCCGACCTGACGAGCCACCTCGCGGCCCACCTGCTCTTCGAGGGGCTGGCGCTGCGGGCGCTCCGCCCCGGCGAGGGCCGGGGGGCGCGGCCCTGACTCAGGCGACGAGCCGGGCGACCAGCCCGGAGAGCGTGCCGAGGAGGGCGCCGGCGCCGACGTCGAGCGGGTAGTGGGCGCCGAGGTAGACGCGCGAGGCGCCGATGCCGAGCGCCAGGGCGAGCGCCGCCGGGCCGAGGCCGAAGGGGGCGCCGGCGAAGGGGGCGCCGGCGAAGGCGGCCGCCACGGCGAAGGCGGCGGCCGTGTGACCGGAGGGGAAGGAGAAGCGGTCGGGGTTGGCCGCCACCGGCACGAACCCCTCGATCGCCACGTCGGGGCGGGCCCGGTTCAGGAGCCGCTTGAGCGCCGCCGAGAGGAGGGTGGCGAGGCCGGCGGCCGCCCCGAGCCGGAGCCCGAGGTGGAGGCCGGTCCGGGTCGAGGTGGCGAGGAGCGCCAGGCCGGCGACGGTCCAGCTGCTCGCGTTCCCGAGCCGGGTGAGGGTGCGCGCGGCGAGCGTGCGCCCCGGCCTGCGCCACCGGCGCGCCGCGAGGAGCGTCGCCTCGTCCCAGGCGAGGAGCCGCGCGAGGAGACCCGGACCGCCGGCCGCGCCGTCGTCGGCGTGGAGGAGCACCCCGTCCGCGTCCAGGCGGGGAGGTGCTCCAGGCTGTCCGGATGGGTTCATGGCGACTCTCACCCTGGCGGCCGCCCGTGGCGGTCAGGGGTCACACATGCAAATTCGGTGTGACGCCGCCGACGGGGGATGCCCTGGTGGGTCCTGCGGCGCCGAAGGTGGGCGCGAGGGGGCCGATCAGCCGGGGAAGACCAGGATCCGGCAGGCGAGCCCGCCGTTCCGGATGGCGATCGAGGAGGCCGGGAGGCGCGGCAGGAGCCGCTCCAGCCCGCGATCCGGGCCGAGGACGACCAGCTTCCAGCCACCGAGCCGCTCCATGAGGGCGCCGAGCGCGCTCCAGGATCCGGCCACGTCGGCCTCGAGCCGGACGCCGTAGGGCGGGTTGACGGCGCACAGCCCCGGGCCACCCGGGGGCGGCGTGACCCGGGCGGCATCGGCGCGCTCGAAGCGGATCGCGGAGGAGATCCCGGCCGCCTCGGCGTTCTTCCCGGCGAGCCGGAGCGCCCCCATGTTCCGGTCGGAGGCCGAGATCGCCACCTCGACCGGTCGCTCGAGCGCCGCGAACCGCTCGCGCACCGCGCGGGTCCGCGCCGCGTCGTGGCCGGGGAAGCGCTCGAAGGCGAAGGTCCGCGAGCGCCCCGGCGCCCGCCGGGCGGCGATGAGCGCCGCCTCGATCGCCAGGGTCCCCGAGCCGCACATCGGGTCGAGGAAGGGGCGGTCGCCCCGCCAGCCGCTCGCGAGCAGGATCCCGGCGGCGAGCGTCTCGCGGAGCGGCGCGGCGCCGATCCGGGCCCGCCAGCCCCGGCGGTGGAGCGGCTCGCCGCCGGCGTCGATCGAGAGCGTCGCCCGCCCCGCCTCCTGCCGGACGTGGAGCTCGACCCCCGCGCCGTAGCGCCTCGCCGCCTCGGTCCGCGCGCGCGCGAGGCCGGCGGGGGGGCCATCGTGGAGCCGGATCCGGACCGCCTCGGCGACGCGCGAGCCGATGCAGGCGACCGCCACCGCGTCCTCGCCGCTCGCCTCGGCCCCCCCGGGGAGCTCGCGCGCCTCGAGGCCGAGCCCCCGCAGCTCCGCCGCGAGCGTCGGCTCGAGGCCGGGGGCGCAGGCCGCGAAGAGGGTGCCGGGCGTCACCGCCCGATCCTAGCCCCCCGACCGCCGGAGCACTACGGGGCGGGGCGCGCCGGCGGGACCTCGAGCTGCGGCGGCGGCGTCGCGCCCGAGCCGGCGGGGAGGATCGGGTACTCGATCCGCGGCTGGCGGCCGGTCAGCGCGCCGAGGAAGGCGGTCACCTGGGTCACCTCCTCCGGCCCGAGCGCGACGCCGAGCTGGGACGAGCCCATGATCCGCACCGCCTCCTCGAGCGACCGGACCCTGCCGGAGTGGAAGTACGGGCCGGTGAGCGCGACGTTCCTCAGCGACGGGGCGCGGAAGACGTAGCGGTCGTCGGTCGAGTGGGTCACCTGGAAGCGGCCGGTGTCCCCCGGCGGCCGGATGGCGTCGGGCGGCGCCTCGACGACGCCGAAGGGGAAGTACCCGCCGCCGCCGACGTTGACGCCGTCGTGGCAGCTGACGCACCCCTTGTCGAGGAAGACCGAGAGGCCGGCCCGCTCGGTGGGCCCGAGGGCCGCCCGGTCTCCGGCGAGGAAGCGGTCGACCGGCGCGCCGGGGGTGAGCAGGGTCGCCTCGAAGAGCTCGAGCGCCCGGGCCACCGCGTCGAAGGTGATCGGGTCGGCCACCCCGGGGAAGGCCGCGCGGAAGAGCGGGGCGTAGCCCGGGATGCTCCGGAGGGTCTCGACGATCCGCTCCGGCGAGTTGCTCATCTCGACCGAAGCCTGGAGCGGCCCCTTCGCCTGGGCGGCGAGATCCGCGGCCCGCCCGTCCCAGAACTGGGCGACGTTGAAGACCGCGTTCAGCACGGTCGGCGCGTTGCGCGGGCCGCGCTGCCAGCCGTGGCCGACCGAGGTCTCCTGGAGGTCGGCGCCCCCGAGGCCGAGGTCGTGGCAGCCGTTGCAGCTGATGAGCTGCGAGGCCGAGAGCCGTCGATCGAAGAAGAGCATCCGGCCGAGCTCGACCCGCGCGGCCGAGGCCGGGTTCCCGGCGAGCGCCGGCGGGCGGGCCGGGATGGGCTTCAGGGCGGCGCGGGCCCGGGCGAGCAGGTCGGCCTGCCCGGCGGCCGGGGCGGTGAGCAGGAGGGCGGCGAGCAGCGCAGGAGTGGTCCTCATGGTTCCTCCGAGGGGGGCGCGGGGGAATCTGTTTCCGGGGGCGGCGGTGGGGAAGGCGCGATCGGTCGCAGCCCCGCGAGGCTCACCCCGCCGTTGCTGCGCTGCGCAGCGCATGGTAGCCCCCGTGGATCCATGCGACTCGGGTTCGACGCCAAGCGGGCGCTCCAGAACGCGACCGGCCTCGGCAACTACAGCCGCGACGTCCTCCGGATCCTGGCGCGCCACCGGCCGGGCCACGCGTACCTCGCCTACTCGCCGCCGGGCGGGCGCTTCGCGCTGCCGGAGGGGGTGGAGCTCCGCCGCCCGGATCGCGTGCCCGGCCGGCTCCTCGGGTCGGCCTGGCGCCTGGCCGGGATCGCCGCGCAGGCACACCGCGACGGCGTCGAGCTCTTCCACGGCCTCTCCGGGGAGCTGCCGATCGGCATCGAGGACCGGGTCGGCCGGTCGGTCGTCACCGTCCACGACCTCATCTTCGAGCGCTTCCCCGACCTCTACGGCCGGATCGATCGCCGGATCTACCGCTGGAAGTTCCGCAGCGCGATCCGGCGCGCCGATCTCGTGGTCGCCATCAGCGAGCAGACGGCGCGCGACCTGGTCGAGCTCTACGGCGCCGACCGCGCCCGGATCCGGGTCGTTTACCAGGGCTGCCGGCCGGACTTCCACGCCGCGCCGGCGCCCGGCGTGCTCGAGGAGGCGCGCCGCCGGCTCGCGCTCCCCGAGCGGTTCCTCCTCTCGGTCGGGACGATCGAGCCGCGCAAGAACGCGGCCCTCGCCGTCCGCGCGCTCGCCGGCCTCCCCGGCGTCCACCTGCTCCTCGTCGGCCGCGAGACGCCCTACGCTCGGGCGGTGCGCGACGAGGCCGCGCGGCTCGGCGTCGACGGGCGGGTGCGGTTCCTCCCGGCGGTCGAGCCGGGCGACCTGGTCGCCCTCTACCGGCTCGCCGCGGCGGCGGTCCAGCCGTCGTTCTACGAGGGCTTCGGCATCCCGATCGTCGAGGCGCTCGCCTCGGGCTGCCCGGTGGTGACGACGCGCGGCGGCGTCTTCCCCGAGGCGGGGGGGCCGGAGTCGGCCTACGTCGATCCGCGGGATCCGGAGGAGCTGCGCGCGGCGCTCTCCGCCATCCTCGGCGACGAGGGGCGGCGGGAGCGGATGCGCGCGGCGGGGCTCGTCCACGCGCGCCGCTTCTCCGACGAGGCGATCGCCGGCGCGCTCTGGGCGGTCTACGAGGAGGCGCTCGGGCACCCCGCCGGCGGCGGCGGCGCTCCCGGCGCCGGGGCGCGCTCGAGCGCCGGGGGGCCGGGCGGC
>JAJXSQ010000111.1 GCA_021784495.1 Myxococcales bacterium
GGCGGCGCGCTCGCCCGCGCCGGCTCCCCGGCCCCCGGCGCGGCGGGCTCAGGCGCGGCGGCGCCGGCCGCCCGCTTCACCACGTAGAGCGGCTGCCCGGCGGAGTCGGCCGGCCCCTTCCTCACCACGAAGGCCGGCCCCGGCGACGCGGGCTCGTCGGTGGAGACCAGCCGCTCGATCCGCGCGACCAGCCCCGGGACCTCGGGATCGGCGCCGAGATCGACCCCGCCGTCGACGGCCTTCCGGAGCCCCTCGAGGAGCCGGCGGAGGACCGCGGTCGCCTCGAAGACCACCTCGAAGGCCGGCCCGGCGAGCGCCTGGCGGCCCTCCCGCGCCAGGTTGAGCAGGGTCTCGGTGACGTGGGCGAGGGAGACGATCTCGGCGAGCTCCAGGAAGCCCGCGACGCCCTTGATGGTGTGGAAGACCCGGAAGAGCGCGTTGATCTTCTCCCGGTCCTGATCCCCCTTCTCGATCGCCAGCAGGATGTCGTCGGCCCGCGCGAGCCCCTCCCCCGCCTCCTCGAGGAAGTCACCGACCAGCTCGACCGTCTCCGCGTCCCGCCGGGCGCTCGCCGCGCCGGTGACCGGCGCCGGGGTCGGCCGCTCCGCGGCCTGCGTCCGCCCGAGGAGCTGCGCGAGCCGGCGGAGGGCGTCGCCGGCCAGCTCGGGGTGACCGAGGTCGGCGGCGATCTCCCCCGCCTCCTCGGCGACCAGGGCGGGGAGCGCCCCCGCGCCCCGCGCCGCCTGGAGCGCGCGCGCGACGTCCGCGAGCGAGGCGCCGTCGTCGCCGTCGGCCTCGACCACGGCCGCGGCGAGGGCGTCGAGCAGATCAGCCGGGCTCTGGTCGGCCATGTGCGTGGCTCCCTACAGCGTGACGAACTCGAGGACGCCGGCGGCGTAGCCCGGGATCTCGACGGTGAACACCCTCACCTCGTCCGAGGCCTCCGCGAGCGTGAGCTTGTCGGCCGCGAACGGCTCGGGAGGAAAGGCGATCGGCCCGAGCCGGAACGGCCGGCCGCTCCCGGAGAGGAAGCGCGCCAGGACGTTCAGCACCTCGGCGAGGTTCTCCTGGAGCCCCTGCTCCATCCGCCCGCTGGCGATCGCCTCCCGGACGACGGTCACCGGCACCACCGAGAGCGAGGCCGCGAGCGAGGCCGCGAGCGGCAGGTCGGAGCGGACGAGCATCTCCAGCACCGGCTCGCCGCTGACGAAGAGCGCGACGGCCTGCGGGCCGGCCACCCGCTCCCCCGCCGGCGCCTTGGCCGCCTTCACCGGCCGCCCGAGGAGCGCCCCGAGGAGCTTCTCCAGCTCTGTCGGCGGCGGCAGGGGGACGATCTGCACGGCTCACCCCGGCCCGCCGGCACGCGGGTGGACGAGGACGACGACGGCCTCGACGGCGCCGATGGTCACCTCCGCCACCCGCACCGCGGTGTGGTCGGTCGCCTGGACCGATCCGTGGATGAAGACCGGGAGCCCCATCTGCAGCGGGCTCGCCCGGTCGCGGACGCGGCCCTTGAAGGCCCCGGCCACGATGTTGATGATCTCGCACATGGCGTCGGCGATCTCCGGCCCGGGGAGGGGCTCCCCCCCGGCCGGCATCCCGAGGAGGCCGCGCGCGAAGGTCTCGCAGCCCGCGGGATCGGCCCCGAGGCCGATCTGGATCCCCCCCCCCGGCCCGACGAGGCCGATGAAGGCGACGTCGAGCGGCCGGGGGACGTCGGTGCGCGCGCGCACGGTGCTCCCCTCCATCCCGAGCGCCGTCCGGGCGATCTCGTCGACCGAGGCCTCGAGGTCCCCGAGCCACGTGGCGCCCCCCAGGCTCACGTGAGCACCGGCCCCAGGACGGCCCGGAGGGCGTCGGGGGTGAACGGCTTGGTGATCATGAAGGAGGCGCCCGACTGGAAGGCGAGGTCGCGCATCGTCGGATCGCTCTCCGAGGTGACGAAGCCGAACTTGATGGGGTTCCCCTCGGCCCGGAGCGCCTTGAGGAGCTCGATCCCGCTCATCTCGGGCATGTTCCAGTCGGCGAGGACGAGCGCCGGCGGAGCCTCCCGGATCGCCTTGAGGGCGTCGGCGCCGTTCGCGGCCTCGACGAAGGAGGCCGCGTCGAAGCCGGCCTGGCGGACCGCCCGCATCACGATGCTCCTCATCGCCTTGCTGTCGTCGACCACCAGGATCTGCATGTCGAGCCCTTCCGTCGCCGGTCCAGCGACACCCGGTGCAGACCGCGTGCCCGCAGGCCGCTCCCCGGCCCCGCCGAATTACCTCGCCGCGCCAGGGAGAAGGGCGATGGGAGGCCGATCGATCGCCCGGCCGGGGGCCGGGTCGCAGCCGACCGGGGTGTGCCGGGACACCCCTGCATGACCCACCGGACCGGGTCGGCCGGCCGCCTCGCCCTCCGGAGAACCCAGGGAGTCTGACCGGTTCCGTCCCGCGCGGCGCGCCGGGGTGGGCGGGCGGCGTCCCGGGGCCGAGGCGTGCCGATTGCACGGCGGGATGGCCTGGCGCTCGCGCCACCCGGCGCGCCGCCGGACCGTGCTTCGAACGAGGTCAAGGGGACCACATGAGCACCCTCCCGCCGCCGGAGAAGATGGCCGCCGTGGTCTCGGGGGTCACCGAGACGATGCTCGGCCTCACCTTCCGCGCCGAGACGACCGGCCACCCCTGGGAGGAGCTCGTCTGGCGGGCGGCGGTGCTGCCGATCCCGGGCGCCCGCCCCATCACCGTGGGGCTGTCGTCCGACCGCTCCGGCTGCACCGAGCTGGGGGCCCGGATGTTCCAGGTCGCCCCCGACGAGCTGAGCGACGAGATGCTCTCCGACGCCCTCTGCGAGCTGGTCAACATGACGGCCGGCCTCCTCAAGTCGAACCTGAAGCTCGAGCAGGCGCTCGGGCTCCCGCGGGTGGTCCCCGCGGGGCAGCCGCCGGTCCCGCCGCCGCCGCCCGACGCCCGGAGCGTCGTGCTCCGGGCCCAGGCCGTCGGCCTGGTGCTCTGGCTCTTCGAAGGGATCGTCTAGCCCCCTGGAGGTCGATTCATGCCCGCCATCCTGACCGTCGACGACAGCCGCGCGGTCCGAACCATCGTCGGCAAGCAGGTGAAGGAGCTCGGCTTCGAGGTGCTCGAGGCGGAGGACGGCGTCCAGGGGCTCGCGGTGCTCGCCGAGTCCCAGGTCGACCTGGTGCTGCTCGACGTGACCATGCCGAACATGGACGGTCCGACGATGCTCCAGAAGATGCGGGAGGCGGGCAACAAGACCCCGGTGATCATGCTGACCTCCGAGTCGAAGCGCTCGATCGTCGCCGGGGCGATGAAGCAGGGGATCAACGACTACATCCTGAAGCCGTTCAAGCCCGAGGAGCTCCGGACGAAGGTGCTCTCGGTGCTCCAGGGCGAGCCCGGCGGCGTCGACTCCCTGGTGCAGCCGGAGGCCGCGCCGGCCGCCGCGTCGGCCGGGGGCGAGCCCCCCGCCGCGGGGCCCAACGCCAGCGGCAACCGCTTCGTGGACGTCCTCCTCGTCGACGACATGGACAACGTCCACAAGAAGCTCCGGGCGATGCTCCCCCCCCACCTCTCCATGAACGCCTTCACCAGCGCGCAGCAGGCGCTCTCCGCCGCCCGGGAGCGGGTCTACCGGGTGGTGCTCGTCGACACCGAGATCCCGGACGTCAACAGCTCGGTCCTCGCCCAGCAGGTCCGGGTCCTCCAGCCGCACGCCGCGATGGTCGCGCTCACCCTGCGGACCGCGAACGACGCGTCGACCGAGGTGAAGGACCTGGGCTTCGACTCGGTGCTCTTCAAGCCCTTCCGGCCGGAGACCATCGACGACTTCATGCTCCGCTACTTCGACAACCAGGACTTCCTCCTGGTGGAGGACAACGTCCTCTCCCTGGCCGCCTTCTCGGGCAAGGCCGACCGGGTCGAGCGCTTCTACGGCCGGCTCCACGCGGTCTTCCCCGAGGCCCTGGAGAAGGTCGCGGCCGCCTGCTACGACGACGTGGTGCTCGACCTCGGGCAACCCCCGGGAGAGGCCGACCGGCTGGCCAAGTTCGTGCTGGCGGTGGCCGCGAAGTCGAAGGAGTTCGGCATGACCCTCTGCCTGGTCGGCCCCGAGGGGGCGAAGAAGGCGCTGGGCGGCTTCACCGAGACCCAGGAGCTCCGCTTCTTCCCGAGCGTCGACGCGGCGCGCACCGGCGCCGCCTAGCGTGTAGGATCCGGCGGCATGAGCGTCGAGAAGCTCGCCTCGCAGCTCGAGGCCATCCTCCTGAAGCGGATCGAGGGCGACCAGCTGGTCCTCCCCACCTTCCCCTCCGTCGCCCTCCAGGTCCAGGAGGTCCTCAAGGACCCCGAGGCGGGGATGAAGGAGGCGGCGGCCGCGCTGGAGAAGGACCCGGTCCTCTCCGCCCGCGTCCTCCGGATGGCGACCAGCGCGGCGTTCGCCGGCGGCACGAAGAAGGTGACCCTCTCCGAGGCGCTGGCCCGCCTCGGCACCAAGACCCTGAAGTCGCTCCTCGTCGAGGCGTCGGCGCAGAAGCTCTTCGTCTCGCGGAACCCGCAGATCAACGAGCAGCTCAAGGTCCTCTGGGAGCACTCGGTCGCGGTCGGCACCATGGCGCGCGACGTCCTGGCGCTCACCGGGGCGCCGGAGTCGGAGGGGGCCTACCTCGCCGGCCTGCTCCACGACGTCGGCAAGCCGGTGGTGGCGACCGTCCTCCTGGAGCTCGAGCGGCAGCTCACCGACGTCCACCAGCGCGCCTGGATCGACTCGGGCGAGTGGCTCGAGGTGATCGGCAAGGTCCACCGGCCGATCGGGGTGGCGCTCGCCGAGCGCTGGCAGCTCCCCGCCCCGATCGTCGCGTCCATCAAGGAGTCGGCGGAGTACGACAAGTCGGACCGCCACAGCTTCGCCAACGCCGTCTGCTTCGCCAACGCCGTCGCGAAGAAGACGGGCATCTACGCGGGGCCGGTCGACGCCGAGGACAACGACGCCATCATCATGATCGGCCGCTCGGCGATCGGCATCTCCGACGAGATCATCCGCACCCTCACCAAGGGGCTGCGCGAGCGCGTGACCGGGCTGTACGACTAGCCCCGCCCGCTCGCTGGCGCCGCCGTCACCCCCCTGACGCGCGGCGGTCCGCCACCGCCCTGACGTCGGCCAAGCTGCCGCCACTCCTGGCCTCCGGGGAGGGCCCGCTCCTTGCTTCGTGCCCTCTCCCGGAGGGCGCATGGCCGAAGAGACCAAGGAAGCACCGGCGGTGGCGAGCGGCGGCTCGAAGCTCGTCCCCATCCTGCTCGTCGTCAACCTGCTCCTGGTGGCGGGGGTGCTCGCGCTCTTCCTGCTCCGGGGCGGCGCGGCGCACGGCGAGGCGAAGGCCGCGCCGGCGCCCGACAAGGGGGCGGCGAGCGGCGAGGGCGCGGCCGACGCCGCCCCGGGCCCCACGACCAAGATGGCGGACTTCGTGGTCCACCTGCGCGACCCCGAGGTCGACCGCTACGCGCGCGTCTCCTTCGAGGTCGAGCTCGCCTCCGAGGAGGAGAAGGCCCGGTTCGACCGGTTCCAGCCCCGGATCCGGGACGGCTTCATCGCCTTCCTCTCCGACCGGACGCTCGACGAGCTCCGCGGCAGCGCCCCGATCGCCAAGATCAAGGCCACCCTCCTCGAGCGGCTCCGCGCGCTGGCGCCGGGGGTGAAGATCCGAGCGCTCTACATCACCGACCTGGTCATCCAGTGAGGGGACCGCCATGCCCGCGACGCTGACCCCGGAGGAGATCAAGGCGCTCATGGGCGCCATCCAGGAGGGGAGGGTCACCACCGAGACGGCCCACGCCCGCCGCTCCGAGGTGGTCCCCTACGACCTGACGAGCCAGGACCGGATCATCCGCGGTCAGATGCCCACCCTCGACGCGATCAACGAGCAGGTGGCGTCGATGCTCGGGATCGGCCTCGCGGGCCGGACCCGGGTCGCGCTCCGCGTCACCTCCTCCCCGGCGACCCTCCTCAAGTTCGCCGACCTCGTCCCCCTGCTGGCGCCGCCCGCCTCGGTCTGCGTCCTCGGGCTCGGCTCCTCCTACGGCTTCGCGCTCGCGGTCCTCGAGCCGGGGCTGGCCGAGGCCTTGCTCTCCGCCGCCCTCGGCGACCGCCGGGTCCGGGCGCCCGAGGGGGGGAGCGAGAGCCGGACCGAGCTCACCAGCGTCGAGCAGCTCGTGCTCCGCCGCCTGCTCCTCATCCTCACCGACGCCATGGCCCAGGCCTGGTCGTCGGTCATCCCCTTCCAGCCGGAGGTGCTCCGCTTCGAGCTCGATCCGCGCATGGCGTCCATCGCCCCCCCGACCGACGTCGGGATCGTCTCCGGCTTCGAGCTGAAGGGCGGGATCGACGGCCGCCTGCAGCTGGTCATCCCCTTCGCGGCGGTCGAGTCGGCGAAGCAGAAGCTGTCGAGCCCGCGGCGCCTCTCCCAGCGCGCCGACGAGCGCTTCGCCGACGCCCTCGCGCGGGAGGTGGAGCAGGTGATGGTCGAGATCCGCGGCATCTACGGGCGGACCCGGATCCCCTTCGCCCGGATGCTCGACCTCCAGACCGGCGACGTCCTCCTCCTCGACACCGACGAGGGGAAGCCGCTCCCGGTCATCGTCCAGGGGCGGGAGAAGCTCCGGGGGGTCCCCACCATCTCCGGGGGCAGCATGGCGATCACCCTCGATCTGCCGCTCCAGCCCCCCTCGCGGACCCCGACCACCCTCGTCCACTAGGAGCCAGCCTCGATGGAGACCAAGCCCCAGCAGACCCCCGGCGAGTCCTCGCGCCGCCTCGACATGCTCCTCGACGTCCCGCTCGAGGTGAACGTCGAGCTCGGCCGGACCCGGATGACGATCCAGGACCTCCTCCAGCTCGGCCCGGGCTCGGTGATCGAGCTCGACAAGGTGGCCGGCGAGGCGCTCGACATCCTCGTGAACGGCCGGCTCGTGGCGCGCGGCGAGGCGGTGGTCGTGAACGACAAGTTCGGCGTGCGGATCACCGACATCGTGAGCCCCCAGGAGCGGATCCAGCGCCTCCGCTGAGCCCCCGCCATGACCGCCGCGCTCCTCGCCCTCGCCCTCGCCGTCGCCGACCCCATCGGCTTCCCGCCGCCGCCGGCCCCCGCCGCCGCCGTCGCGGCGCCCGCCGCCCCCGCCGCC
>JAJXSQ010000112.1 GCA_021784495.1 Myxococcales bacterium
GGCGCTGCCCGCCGGCGCGCCGTCGCCGAGCGCCGCCGCCAGCCGGCGGAGCCGGTCGACGGTGTCCACGTCGAAGAGGTGGGGGGCCTCGCGGAAGCGCGCCCGCAGGAGGCCGAGCCGGCGGGCGCCGTCGGCGCGCCCCTCGGCGTCGGCCGCGTCGACGGCGCGGGCGATCGCCCGCACCTCCTCCTCGACGCTCGCCGCCGAGCGGCCCCTCACGCAGGCCACCGGCCCCCTCTCCCCCGGAGCGCGGCGCGGGCGCCGCCCCAGGTGGTGGGACGGCGCCCGCGGGTGGCGTCGGGATCGCGACCGCCGGTCACTTCGCGATCTTGGCGTCCTCGAGGATCACCTTGTAGGCGTACCCGGCCCCGAAGTCCTTGTCGGTCCGGACGATCCCCTTCGCGGTCACCACGTCGCCGACCACGACCACGTCCTGGGTGGTGACGGTCAGGTCGTTGGTGTCGCCCTCGGCCTTGCCGGTCCCGTCGCGGAGGTGGAGCCAGTTCTTCCCCATGATCCCGGGGTTGAACTTGACCACCTTGCCGCGCACCGACGCGGTCTTCTCCTTCAGCGCCGCGCCCTGGGCGTAGAGCTCGGCCACCGTCCGGGCGTCGGGGCCGGTCGCCCGGGCGACCTTGACCGCGCCGACGTCGGCGGGGCCCGCCGCCGCCTTGGCGTGCTGCATCGCCATGCTGGCCGGGGTGGCGCCCTCGGCGCCCGGGGCCGGCGCCGCCGGCGCGGGGGCGTCGAGCGTGCCGAAGTAGACGACGGCGAACTTCCGCTTGAGGGTCTTCGACTCGAAGCCGTTCATCGGCATCGCGTTGTAGACGGTCGCGTCGGCGCCCTTCCCGAGCTCGGTCTTCGGGACCGCCGCCCAGACGGTCTCCTTGTCGGTCTGGAGCTGCAGGTAGCTGTAGGGCGGGGCGTCGAGCCGGTCGAGGATCTTGCCCTTCAGCGCGGTCGGGGGGGGAGTCGCCGCGACCTGGACCTGGGCGGAAGAGGAAGGGGCGACCTGCGTCACCGCGGGCGACTCGGACTTCTTGCAGCCAGCCACGGCCGCGGCGGCGAGCAGGACGGCGGAGAGACGGCGCATCGGTGAGACCTCCATGGCGTTCACGAGTGGCGAGGCGAGCCTCGCGGGGTTCGGTCGTTCGACCGGGGTCGCCCCTCCCCCGCAGGGGGCTCGGGCGATCCCGGGACAGGCCCCTCTACCACCTTACCCGCGAAGCCGCCAGCCCGACCGGAGCAGCCCGTAGGCGAGGCCGAGGGCGGCCGCGGCGAGGGCGGCCACCAGCGCCGCGGCGGCGAGCG
This sequence comes from Myxococcales bacterium, assembly GCA_021784495.1. GTDB lineage: Bacteria > Myxococcota > Myxococcia > Myxococcales > Anaeromyxobacteraceae > JADKCZ01. The sequence continues at coordinate 1,312 of JAJXSQ010000112.1, forward strand.
GCGAGGCGTCGGAGACCCCGAGCATCGCCGCGCGGACCCCGTCCACCATGTAGAAGATCGGGTCGAGCCGGGTCGCCACCGCCAGCGGCCGCGGGAGCATCCGGACCGAGGAGAAGACCCCCCCGAGGAAGGTGAGCGGCATGATGACGAAGGTGGGGAAGAAGTTCACCTGCTCGAAGGTCTGCGCCCAGATGGCGCTGGCCACGCCGAGGCCGGCGAAGGTGACGGCCACGAGCGCGACCAGCGCCAGCGCCGCGGCCGGGTGGGCCACCTCGAAGCCGGTGAAGGCGCCGGCCACCGCGAAGGTGATGGCGCCGACCAGCACCCCGCGGAGCGCCGCCGCCAGGACGAAGGCGCCGAGGATCTCCGCGTAGGAGAGGGGGGAGACCAGGATGTCGATCACCGTCCCCTGGAGCTTCATCACGAAGAGCGACGAGGCGCTGTTCAGGTAGGAGTTGAGGATCACCCCCATGAGCACCAGCCCGGGGACGATGAAGCGGGCGTAGGGCACCCCGTCGACGTCGCGGAGCCGCGCGCCCAGCGACCAGCCGAAGACGAGGAAGTAGAGCGCGGTCTGGACCAGGGGCGACCCGAGCGTCTGACCGGGCACCCGCAGGAAGCGCCGGACCTCCTTGGCGAGGAGGGTGCGGAAGCCGAGCGAGATCACCGGGCCACCGCCTGGCGGCGCCCGACGAGGTCGACGTAGACCTCCTCCAGCGACCGCCCGCCCGAGCGCGCGAGCAGGGCCGCGGTCTCCTCGACGAGCAGGAGGCGGCCGTGGTCGATGACCCCCACCCGGTCGGCGAGCGCCTCCGCCTCCTCGAGGTAGTGGGTGGTGAGGACCACGGTCGTCCCCCGCGCCCGCAGGGTCCGGACGTAGGCCCAGAGCGACCGGCGCAGCTCGACGTCCACCCCGGCGGTCGGCTCGTCGAGGAAGAGGATCCGCGGCTCGTGGACCAGCGCCTTGGCGACGAGGAGCCGGCGCCGCATGCCGCCGGAGAGGGCGCGCGCGCTGGCCCGGCGCTTCGCCGTCAGGTCGAGGACCTCGAGGAGCTCGGCGAGGCGCGCCTCGCCGAGGCGGACGCCGAAGTAGCCGGCCTGGAAGCGGAGCGCCTCCTCGACGGTGAAGAACGGGTCGAAGTTGATCTCCTGGGGGACGAGCCCGATCGCGCGCCGCGTCTCGCGGTAGTCGCGGACGACGTCCCGCCCGAGCACGCGCACCTCCCCGGCGGTCGCCCGGGCGAGGCCGGCGACGATGGAGATGAGGGTGGTCTTCCCCGCGCCGTTCGGCCCGAGGAGGGCGAAGATCTCCCCGGCCCGGATGGCGAGGTCCACGCCGCCGAGGGCCGTGAGGTCCCCGTAGCGCTTCACCAGCCCGCGGATCTCGACGACCGGCTCGTCCATCGGCGGCACAGTCTACCCCGGGTCGTCCTCACCCGAGCGTCCGGCGGAAGCGCGCCGCCGCCAGCGCCATGATCCCGATCCCGAGCGCCGCCAGGGTCGCGAGCTGGAACCAGAGGTCGGCGAAGCCGGCGCCGCGCAGGAGCACGCCGCGGATCACCTCGGCGTAGTGGCGCACCGGGTTCAGGTAGGTGAGCAGCTGGAGCCAGCCCGGCATGGCGCGGATGGGGGTCATGACGCCGGAGAGGAGGATGGCCGGCATCATGAAGATGAAGCCGCCGAGGAAGGCCTGCTGCTGGTTCTGCGACAGGGTGGAGATGAAGAGCCCCACCCCGAGCGTCGAGACGAGGTAGAGGAGCACGCCGACCGCGGCCACCAGCAGGTTCCCCCGGATCGGCACGGCGAAGATCCAGGTCCCGGCCCCCACCAGCAGGAGCACGTCGAAGCAGCCGATGACCAGGAAGGGGAGGAGCTTCCCGACCAGGAGCCAGAGCGGCCGGATGGGGGTGACCAGCACCTGCTCCATGGTCCCCATCTCCCGCTCGCGCGAGAGCCCCATGGCGGTGACCAGGGTGGTGACGATGACGAGGAGGGTGCCGGAGATCCCGGGGACGATGTAGGGCGCCGAGGCGAGGCGCGGGTTGTACTCGACGCGCGGGACGGCCCGGAGCTGCGGGGGCGGGGTCCCGCCCGCGCCGGCGAGGCGCGCCCGCGCCAGCGCCTCCCCCACCTCGCCGAAGTAGCGCGACACCGCCCCGCCGGCCACGGTGGCCCGGTTCGGATCGGTCCCGTCGAGGATCACCTGCACCTCGACCGGGTGGCCGGTCGCCAGGTCGGCGGCGAGGCGCGGCGGCAGGATCACCGCGGCGGCGGCCTGGCCGTCGTCGAGCGCCCGCTCCGCCTCCGGGGCGCCGGCCGCGTCGCCCACCCGGCGCAGCGTCCCGTCGGCGAGGAGCCGCCGCGCCTGGAGGCGGCTCTGGTCGCTCCGGTCGTGGTCCACCACCACCGTCGGGACCCGGTCGACGTCGAAGTCGACCGCGAAGCCGAAGACGACGGTCTGGAGGAGCGGCGCGACGACGAGGAGGAACATGACGCGCCGGTCCCGGATCGTCTGGCGCACCTCCTTGCGGAAGACCGCGGCCAGCTGGCGGCGGGCGGTGGCGACGCTCACGCGATCCTCCGCTCGAAGCGGGCGGTGGCGAGCCCGATCACCACCAGCGCGAAGAGCGCCTCGGCGAGGAGGTCCGGCCAGAGGACGGCGAGGCCGTTCCCCTTGAGGAGGAGGCCGCGGAGGCCGTGGACCAGGTAGCGCGAGGGGATGAGCCGGGAGAGGAGCCGGAGCGGCGGCGGCATGTTCTCCACCGGGACGATCATCCCCGAGAGGATGATGGCCGGGAGCATCGCCGAGAGCGCGCCGGCCTGGGTCGCGACCAGCTGGTTCCTCGCCAGGACCGAGATGAGGAGCCCCTGGCCGAGCATGCCGAGGAGGAAGAGGAAGCCCAGGGCGAAGACGAGCAGCCCGCTCCCCAGGACCGGGACGTCGAAGGCCACGGCCCCGACCGCGAGGACCAGCTCGAGCTCGAGGAGGCCGAGGACCAGGTAGGGGAGGAGCTTGCCGAGCACGATCTCCAGCCGGCCGACCGGCGAGGCGAAGAGCTGCTCCATCGACCCGCGCTCCCACTCCCCGGCGATGGCCAGCGCGGTGAGCATCACCGCGGTGATGGCCAGGAGGAAGGCGGAGATGCCCGGGACCATGTAGTACGCCGACTTGCCGTCGGGGTTGTACCGGGTCCAGAGCCTCACCTCGATCGGCGGGCCGGCGCGGTCCGGCCCGGGCCCGGCGAGCCGCCGGCTCTCCGCCCGGACGATGGCGTCGAGCTTGGCCAGGACCTGGTTCGCCACCAGGGCGTCGGCCCCGTCGACCACCAGCTGGACCTCGGCCTGGCGGCCGCGGCGCAGCTCGTCGCCGAAGCCGTGGCGGACGACGAGCGCGGCGACCGCGCTCCCCTGCCGGAAGAGCGGCTCGAGCTCCCCGGGCGCCCGGCGCGCCACGACGTCGAACTCGCCCGACCCGGCGATCGCGCGGACCAGGGCGCGGGAGGCGTCGCTCGCGTCGAGGTCCGACACCGCGAGCGGCGCGTGGTCGACGTCGGTCGAGACCCCGTAGCCGAAGAGGAAGAGCATGGCCACCGGCATCGCCAGCGCGAGCGCCAGCGTCCGCGGATCCCGCCGGACGTGGAGGGTCTCCTTCGCGGCCATGGCGCCGATCCGGACGAGCGAGCGGCCCAGGCGCGAGGCGATCACGGCGCCGCCCCCGCCGCCGACCGGTCGACCACCGCCAGGAAGACGTCCTCGAGCGACGGCGCCGCCTCCTCGACCTCCACCTCGCCGGCGCCGGCCTGGCGGAGGGCGCCGCCGATCGCGGCGGCGGAGGGGCCCGCGCGATCGACCCGCAGGTGGAGGCCGGCGCCGAAGGGGGCGACGGCCCGGATCCCCGGGGCCCCGCGCAGGCGCGCGCCCGCCGCCGCCAGCCCGCGCCCCCGCGCGACGAGGAGCCGCTCGGGGACCCAGGTCGCCTTGAGCCCGGCCGGCGTGTCGAGCGCCACCAGCCGCCCGTCGACCATGAGCCCGATCCGCCGGCAGTGCTCCGCCTCGTCGAGGTAGTGGGTGGTGACGAAGACCGTCGTCCCGCCGGCGGCGAGCTCCCGGATGAGCGCCCAGAAGCTCCGCCGGGCCACCGGATCGACCCCGGCGGTCGGCTCGTCGAGGAAGACGATCCCCGGGCGGTGGAGGAGGGCGCAGGCGAGCGCCAGCCGCTGGCGCAGCCCCCCGGGGAGCGCGCCGGTGGTCGCCTCCTCCTGCCCGGCGAGGCCCACGCGCTCCAGGAGCTCGCCCGCGCGGGCCCGGAGCGCGCGCCCCTCCAGGCCGTAGGCCGCCCCGAAGAAGAGCAGGTTCTCGACGACCGGGAGGTCGAGGTAGAGCGAGAACCGCTGCGACATGTAGCCGATGGCGCCCTTCACCCGGTCCGGGTCGCGCGCCACGTCGTGACCGGCGACGGTCGCCGAGCCCTCGCTCGGCGCGAGCAGGCCGATGAGCATCCGGATGGTGGTCGACTTCCCGGCGCCGTTGGCCCCCAGGAAGCCGAAGATCTCCCCCTGCTCCACCTCGAAGGTCACCCGGTCGACCGCGGTGAAGGCCCCGAACCGCCGGGAGAGCGCCCGGGTGGCGATGGCGGTCACGGCGCCGCCCCCTCGATGGCGGCGACGAAGAGCGCCTCGAAGGTCGGCGCCGGGTGGCCCGCCCGCTCGAAGTCGGCGAGCAGCGCCGCCGGCGGCCCCTCGAGGAGGAGCCGGCCGCGGTGGGCGAGCCCGACGCGGTGGCACCGCTCGGCCTCGTCCATGTAGGGGGTGGAGAGGACGACGGCCATGCCGGCGGCGACGAACTCGTGGAGCAGCTCCCAGAGCTCGCGGCGGGAGACCGGGTCGACCCCGTTCGTCGGCTCGTCGAGGAGGAGCACCTCCGGCTGGTGGAGGAGCGCGCAGGCGAGCGCCAGCTTCTTGTACATCCCGCCGGAGAGCTGGTCGGCGCGCCGGTCGACGAAGGGGGCGAGCCGGGTGATCGCCAGGAGGCGCTCGCTCCGCTCGCGGAAGACCGCCCGCGGCAGGACCGAGAGGCGGCCGAAGAAGCGCAGGTTCTCGCCGACGGTCAGGTCGCGGTAGAGGCTGTACTGCTGGGGCATGAGCCCGAGCCGCTCGCGCACCCGCCCGTCGCGCGCCGGATCGAGCCCGAGGATCCGGGCCGCCCCGGCGTCGAGGTCGATGAGCCCGGCGAGCGCCCGGATGGCGGTGGTCTTGCCGGCGCCGTCCGGCCCCACCAGCCCGTAGAGCTCGCCGGCGCCGACCCCGAAGGTGAGGCCGGCGAGCGCCGTCACCGGGCCGAAGCGGCGGACCAGCCCGTGCGCCTCGACGGCGCGCTCGCCCGCGGCGCCGGCCACGGCTAGCGCACCGCGCCGGGGATGGTCACCTGCACCGGCATGCCGTCCCGCAGCCGGCCGTCCCGGTTCACCACCCGGACCTCGACCGGGTAGACGAGCCGATCGCGGTCGGTGCGGGTCTGGATGTTCCGGGGGGTGAACTCGGCCTCGACCGACACCGTCCGGACCGTCCCCTCGAAGACCTGGCCCGGCCAGGCGTCGGCCACCACCAGCGCGCGGGCGCCCGGCCGCACCGCGCTCACCTCCGCGTTGGGGAGGTAGAAGATCGCCTTGGGGGCGGTGACGTCGACGAGGCGGGCGAGGACCGAGCCCGCGGGGACGAGCTCCCCCACCTCGTGGGGCAGCTTCGAGACCTCGGCGTCCCGCGGCGCCCGCACCACGCACTCGTCGACCAGGATCCGCGCCCGGCGCACCGCCGCCTAGACGGCCCGCACCTGAGC
>JAJXSQ010000113.1 GCA_021784495.1 Myxococcales bacterium
GCCTCGATGAAGGCGGCGAGCGCCTCGCCGTGCTCGCCGGCGCGGGCCCGCCGCTCGCCCTCCTGGCAGAGCCGGGACACCTTGACCTGCAGTTCACCCTCGAGAGCCCTGGCCACGTCCCCCCCCCGCCGCGCATCATGCCCCATCTTCACCGACCGTACTCGGATTCGACGGCCCCCCGCCCCAGGGTGGCCGTGTCGGCGCGGCCCCGGCCGCGGCGGCCCTCCGCGGGTCGTTCGCTCGCCCCCGCCCCGGGTAAGGCCCACTCATGATCGTCTACCTCCACGGCTTCGCCTCCGGCCCCTCCTCGCGCAAGGCGCGCCACCTCGCCGAAGGACTTGCGGCGCAGGGCGTGCGGCTGGAGGTCCCGGACCTCACCCCGGGCGAGGACGGGTTCGAGCGCTCCACCCCCGCCAGCATGCTCGAGGTCGCCCGCGCCACCCTCGGCGACGCGCCCGGCCCGCACGCGCTCATCGGCTCGTCGCTGGGGGGCTACCTGTCGGCGCTGCTGGCGAGCGCCGATCCCCGCGTCGACCGCCTCGTCCTCCTCGCCCCGGCCTTCGGCCTCTTCGACCGCTGGCGCGCGCGGCTCGGCCCGGACGAGCTGGACGCCTGGCGGCGCGAGGGGCTCGAGGCGCAGCACCACGTGACCGGGACGGTGCGGCGCCTCGGCTGGGCCTTCCACGAGTCGGCCCGCGCGCTCCCCTCGTCGCCGGTGGTCCGCGTGCCGACCCTGGTCATCGCCGGCGCGCGCGACGACCGGGTGCCGCTGGAGGACATCGAGCGGTGGGTGGCGCGGACGCCGACCGCGCGCCTGCGCGTGGTGGACGACGACCACGAGCTGGTCGGGTCCCTGGACCTCGTCCTCGCCGAGGCGAGCGCCTTCCTGCGCGCCCCCGGCGACCGGCGGGGCGGATCCGCCGGCGCCGGCGCGCCCGGCCGGGGCTAGCCGAGCGCCGAGGCCGCGTCCGCCGGGTCGTCGGGCTCGACGTCGGAGCGGTACTTGCGGAGGACGCGCTTGAAGTTCGAGCGGTCCATCCCCGCCTTCCGCGCGGCGGCCGAGATGTTGTTGTCGCAGGACCGCATGATCGCCTCGACGTAGGCCTTCTCGAAGCGGCGGAGCGCCTGCTCCTTGGCGGCGGCGTAGCTCAGGGCGAGCCACTGCGGATCGTCTGCCGAGGTCGGCGCCTCGCGCACGAGGGGCGCGGTGCGGCCGGTGATCGACGGCGGGAGATCGGTCGGCGACAGGGACTCGCCCCGGCAGAGGACGACCGCCCGCTCCACCGCGTTCTCCAGCTCCCGCACGTTCCCCGGCCAGCGGTACCCGCAGAGGAGCTCCACCGCCTCCGGCGAGAGCGTCTTCACCCGCTTCCCCAGCCGGTCGGTGTAGCGGCGCAGGAAGTGGTGGGCGAGGAGCGGAACGTCCTCCGCCCGCTCGCGCAGCGGGGGGAGCGGGACGTTGATCACGTTGAGGCGGTAGAAGAGGTCCTCCCGGAACTTCCCCGACCGCACCAGCTTCGGGAGATCCCGGTGGGTGGCGGCGATCACCCGGACGTCGACGCGCACCGAGTCGGCCGACCCGACGCGCTTGATCTCCCCCTCCTGCAGGACCCGGAGCAGGCGCACCTGGGTGGAGAGGGGGACGTCGCCGATCTCGTCGAGGAAGATCGTCCCGCCGTCGGCGGCGTCGAAGAGCCCCTTCTGGTCGCGCTGGGCGCCGGTGAAGGCGCCGCGGACGTGGCCGAAGAGCTCGCTCTCGAGGAGGGTCTCGGTGAGGGCGCCGCAGTTCAGGGCGACGAAGGGGTGGCCCTTGCGCGGGCTCCGGGCGTGGAGCGCGCGGGCCACCAGCTCCTTGCCGGTCCCGCTCTCCCCGGTCACCAGGACCGTCGCCGCCGAGTAGGCCACGGCGTCGATCATCCGCTGCACCTCGCGGATGGGCGGCGAGGCCCCGACCAGCCCGTCCGGCGCCCCCCCCTCGCGCTCGCGGAGCTGGCTCTCCAGCTGCCGGTTCCGGTCCCAGAGGGCCTTTCGCTCGGCCGCCTTGGCCACCGCCCGGGCCACCAGCTCCACGTCCTCGAACGGCTTGGTGAGGTAGTCGTAGGCGCCGGCCCGGACCGCCTGGAGCGCGGTCTCCACGGTGGCGTGCCCGGTCATCATCACCACCTCGACCTCCGGCCGTCGGTGCTTCACGGCGTTGAGGAGCTCGAGGCCGGAGAGCTGCGGCATCTTGATGTCGAGGAGCGCCACGTCGAAGTCCTCGGCGGCCAGCCGCTGGGTGGCGGCGATCGGCGAGTCGAGGGCGACCACCTCGTGCCCCTTCTTGCGCAGGAGGCTCTCGATCGCCGCGAGCAGCGTCGGCTCGTCGTCGACGACGAGCACGCGGACGGGGCGGGCTTCGGTGTCGCTCATGTCGGTCCTCCTGCGGCGGCGCGGGACGCCGCGGACGGCAGCTCCACCACGAACCGGGCGCCGCTACCCGGGGCCGGCTCGTGGCGGATGGCGCCGCCGTGATCCTCGGCGATCTGGTAGCAGATGGAGAGGCCGAGCCCGGTGCCCTGCCCCTCCGGCTTGGTGGTGAAGAAGGGCTCGAAGACCCGCCGCGCCACCTCGGGGCGGATCCCCGGTCCGGAGTCGGTCACCGAGAAGGAGACCCGCCCCGGCGCCGGCGCCGCGGTGGCCAGGGTGAGCCGCCCCGCCCCCGCCATCGCGTGGAGCGCGTTCACCACGAGGTTCACGACGATCTGCTGGAGCTGGTTCGCGTTGCCGTGGGCGATCGCCGGCCGGTAGTCGCGCGCCACCTCGATCGAGCCGCTCTTGAGCTGGGACTGCAGCAGGAACAGGGCGTCGTCGAGCACCTGCGGCAGATCGACGGGGCCGCGCTCGTCCTCGCGCGGGCGGCGCGAGAAGCGGAGGAGCGACTCGACGATCCGCTTCGCGCGGACCGCCGCGTCGGTGATCAGCCGGAGGCTCTCCTGGTCCTCGGCGGAGCGGGACGCGTCGCGGCTCATGAGCTGGGCGAAGGCCAGGATGCCGCCGAGCGGGTTGTTGATCTCGTGGGCCACCCCGCCGGCGAGCTGGCCGACGGCCGACATCTTCTCGGCGTGGAAGAGCCGCCGCGACACCTCGCGCTCCTCGGTCACGTCCTTGAAGACGAGGACCGAGGAGTCCCCGTCCTCGAAGGGGAAGGCGCGGACGAGCCAGGTGCGCTCGCCGAACGGCACCTCGCGCTCGGCGGTCCCGCGGGGCGGCATCGCGCACCGGACCGGACAGGGGAGCGCGCCGTAGGCGTGATCGGTGCAGCGCAGCCCGGCGAGGTTCGACACCGTCACCCCGGCGGCGCGGGCGAAGGCGGCGTTGGCGCGGACCACCTGGCAGCCCCCGGCCGTCAGGATGGCCATCGGGTCGCCGATGGCGTCGAAGCTGGCGCGCCACTCCTGGGCGGCGCGCACCAGCGCGGCCGAGCGCTGCGCGAGCTTCCCGTCGAGGTCGCGGTTGAGGGCCTCGAGCTCGTCGTTGCGCAGCGCCAGCAGCCCCTGCAGGCGCGCGTTCTCCTCGACGATCCAGTACTGGTCGACGGCGCTCTGGATGGTGATGAGGAGGTGGGCGTCGTCCCAGGGCTTCCAGATGAAGCGGAAGATCTCCGACTGGTTGACCGCCTCCTCGATCGCCGTCGAGTCGGCCTGGCCGGTGAGGAGGACCCGCTGGATCCGCGGCCAGCGCTCCTTCACCGCCCGCAGGAACTCGACGCCGCTGATGCCGGGCATGCGGTAGTCGGAGACGACGACCTGCACCGGCTCGCGCTCGAGCATGGCGAGCGCCTCGCCGGCGTCGGGCGCGTCGAGGATCCGGCAGCGGGAGCGGCGCAGGACCCGGCGGAGCGCCCGGCGGACGTGCTCGTCGTCGTCGACGACGAGGAGCGTCGAGCCGGGGCCGACCTCCGGCCGGGGCTCGTCGCTCGGACTCTGGGGCTTGGTCTCCACCGGCGCCCTCAAGATTGCACGGTGCGGTCCAGGCTCGCACCCCAGCCGGCGCCCTGATTCCGACCCCTTGCCAGGTCAAGAAACCGGGTCCCTCCGAACCCGGGTCCCCTGGACCCGCGTCCCAGGGTCAGAGCTTGGTCGCCTCGTACCGGTAATTTTGCGCCTGGTAGAGGCAGATGGTGTTCCGCCCGGACTTCTTGGCCTGGTAGAGCGCGTCGTCGGCGAACTTCACCAGCAGCTCCGCCGAGGTGATGTCCTTCGCCGGGAAGAAGGCCAGGCCGATCGAGGCGGTGACCCGGAGCGGGACGGCTCCCTCGCCGGGGGGGTGCGCCCGCGGCTCGTAGACCTTCTGCCCCATCTCCCGCCAGATGCGCTCGGCCACCGCCAGCGCCCCGGCGAGGTGGGTCTTCGGGAGGATCACCGCGAACTCCTCGCCGCCGTACCGGGCGCAGATGTCCGGGTCGCGGATCGACGCCCGGATCTTCTCGGCCGCCTCGCGGAGCACCAGGTCGCCGGTCTGGTGGCCGAACCGGTCGTTCACCAGCTTGAAGTGGTCGAGGTCGATCATGATCAGCGACACCGGGTCGCTGTAGCGCTGCGCGCGGCGGAACTCCTCGGCGAGCCGCTCGTCGAAGAAGCGCCGGTTCTTGAGCCCGGTGAGGCCGTCGGTGACCGACTGCTCCTCGAGCTTGCGCTGGGTCCCCCGGAGCTGGTCCTGGAGGGTCTTGATCCGCAGCATCGCCGCCGCGCGCGCGAGGAGCTCCGCCTCGGCGAAGGGCTTGGCGAGGAAGTCGTCGGCGCCGATCCGCAGGCCGGCCACCTTGGAGTCGAGGTCGCTCTTCACCGAGAGGAGGATCACCGGGATGAACTGGTCCTCGGGGCGCGCCTTCACCATCCGGAGGACCTCGAGCCCCTCCATGTCGGGGAGGATCATGTCGAGGAGCACCAGGTCGAGCGGCTCCTGGCGGACCCGGACGATCGCCTCGCGCCCGGAGCTCGCCCGGAGCACCTCGTACCCCTCGCGCGCGAGCACCCCCGCCAGCCACTCGAGCTGGGTCCGCGAGTCGTCCACGACCAGGATCCTGGGGCGCGCCGCCGTCACGGCCCGAGCCTACCCGATGCGCCGCCCCCGCGACACCCCGGCCGCCGCGGCCCGGACCGCGCCCGGGGCGCTACCGGAGCCGCGCCGCGACGTCCTCGGGGACGACCGGGGCGAGGCCGCCGCCGCCGAGGATGTTGACGATGGGGGACGCCGCCGCCCGCACGACCGACCCGCCGGGCCGGACGCGCCCCAGGCCGCAGTAGGTGGAGACGTCCCGGACCAGGAGGCCGCGGGTGACCTCGTCCGCGGCGATCCGGGTGGCGGGGCGGCGGGCCGCGAAGATCCGCTCCTGGACCACGAAGCCGCCCCCGCGGACGTCGGCGAGCGCCTCGTCCACCGCCCGCGCCCAGGCGGGCCCGTCCAGCTCCGCGCCCAGGTGGACGCTCTTGCCCCCGTAGTCCCAGCTCCGCTTCAGGACGAACCGGGCGCGCTCCGCCTTCACCTCCGGGGCCAGCGCGGCGTCGAGCCGCCGGGTCCAGGGGAGCCGCGCCGCCGCCGCCCGCTCCGCCGCGTCGAGCCCCGCCCGCGCCGCCAGGGCCGGATCCCCGGCGCACTCCGACAGGCGCGCGAAGAGCGCCTTCGCCTCGAGCAGCCCGTTCACCGGGTTCACCACCGGGAAGCGATCCGGGGCGCGCAGGGCGCGGGCGAAGGGGGCGTCCGGCGCCACCCGGTGCGCCCAGACGTGGCGGTAGAGGAGGTCCCAGTCCTCGGGGACGCACTCCTCGGGGACGAGGTTGGCGACGCGGTGGCCCAGGGCGCCGAGGTGGGCGGCCAGCCGGCGCAGCTCGCCGAGCTGGGCGTCGCCGGGCCGGGCGACGATGGCGATCGACGGCCGCCGCCGGGTCCCGCCGCGATCCTCGTGGACCGCCACCAGCGCCCGGCGCAGGGCCTCCATGTTGCTGCCGCAGGAGGCCACGAGCTCCCCCGCCTCCCGCGGCGCGAGCCCGCGCGCCGCCGCCGCCGCGCGGATCCAGGCGTGGGCGGCGAGATCGGCGTAGGCCGGCATCGCCGGGATGGTCGCGTTCAGCTCGAGCGCCCGGGGCGCGCCGCCGCCCTCCGGGACGAGGAAGTCGACGCGGGCGACCATCGCCGGCAGCGGCGCGCCGTCGAACAGCCGCGCCATCGCCTCGGCCTCGAGCCCGGCGAAGGGCTCGACGAGCGCGGCGCGGTCGCGGGGATCGCCCCCGGCGAGGAGCGCCCGCGCGAGCTTCACCGAGGCCGAGAGGATCAGCTCGGCCTCCCGGGCGAGCCCCTCGAGGGCGGCGCGGGAGAGGATCTCCGGCTCGGCGACGAGCGGGATGGGGACCACCGCGCCGTCGGGGCGGAGCACCGTCATCCCGCCCGCCCAGGCGCGCCGCGCCGCGGCCCGCCCGACCTCGATCGCCGCCTCGCCCTCGAAGACCGGCTCCATCGCTCTCCGTCCCCCGCGCCGGCCGCGTTGCGGCCGGCGGTGCCCGGTGATAGGCAGATCGCCGGTGAAGATCTACACGAAGAGCGGGGACCGTGGAGAGACCGGCCTCCTCGGCGGCGGCCGGGTCCGCAAGGACGACGCCCGGGTCGAGGCGGCCGGCGAGGTCGACGAGGCGAACGCCGCCGTCGGCGCCGCCCGCGCGCTCCTCGCCGACGGGGAGCTCGACGCCGAGCTCGGCCAGGTCCAGGAGTGGCTCTTCCACGTCGGCGCCGAGCTCGCCTCCCCCCACGATGGCCGGGCCCGCGCGGCGGTCCCGGCCATCGACCCGGCCTGGACGGAGCGGCTCGAGCGGGCGATGGACCGCTGGGACGCCGAGCTGCCGGCCCTCCAGGCCTTCGTCCTGCCCGGCGGCACCGCCGCGGCGGCCGCCCTCCACCTCGCCCGCGCGACCTGCCGGCGGGCCGAGCGGCGGGCGGTGGCCCTCGCCGGCGCCGCCGCGGTCGAGCCGGCGGCGCTCGTCCTCCTCAACCGGCTCTCCGACTTCCTCTTCGTCGCCGCGCGCGTCGCGAACCACCGGGCCGGGCGGGCCGAGCCGCTCTGGCACCCCCGGGCGGCCCGGTAGCGCCCCGCCCATGCC
>JAJXSQ010000114.1 GCA_021784495.1 Myxococcales bacterium
CGGCGGGGCCGGCCGCGCCCCCGCGGAGCCCCTCCCCGACGGTGAGCCAGCGGTCCGGCGGCGTCCCCGGCGGCGGCGGGATCGGCCGGAAGAAGCCGGCGCTCGCCAGCGTCGCCAGGCGCTCACCGGCGTCGGCGGCGCCGCGACCGGCCAGCTCGCCGGCGAGCCCCGGGCCGCCCGGGACCTGGACGGTGTTCTGGAGCCGCTCGTAGAGGTCGATCCGCTCGAAGAGGTTCACCACGGCCCCCTGGAAGCGGGTCCGCTTCTTCGGGTCGATCGGCTCCGCGGCCACCGCCTGGCGCTGGATCTCCGCGGCGTGCGGCGCGATGACCCGGTAGGGGTAGTACCGGTTGGCGCTGATCCGCTCGCCGAGGAGCGCGAGGACGTCGGGGTCGTTGATGACGAAGATCGGCTCGGCGTTCGCGACGTCGGGGCGGAAGAGGACGTCGAGGAGCCACTCGTCGGCGCCGACGGTCCGCCCCTCGTGCCGGAAGCTCTGCTGGCTCCGGATCATGAGGAGCGTGTTGCGCGCCACCGAGTCGATGGGCTTCAGCCGGCCGCCCTCGAGGACCGGGAGCCGCCCGAACGCGTCGAGATCGAAGCCGCGGACCGGCCGCGACGGGATCGCGCCGGCGAGCGCCACCCCGAGCGCCGCGAGACCGGCCGCCCACGGGATCACCTTGGCGAGCTTCATCTCAGACCTCCCCGGCGGCGGCGCGCCGCCGCATCGACCGGCGCAGGGCCATCCCGAAGTGGATCATGAGCCCCACCCCGACCAGCACGCACGAGACGTACGGGATGAGCCAGCCCGGGTTCTTCACCACCTGCAGCACCGACAGCGTGTCGTTCTTGCCGAAGCTCGCCTGGTAGAAGGCGCGTCCCTCGTAGCGGAGGGGCTGGTTCATGTAGATGAGCACGTCGCGCTCCTCCCCCCGCGCCGGGTTGGAGAGGTGGACCAGGCTGGAGAAGTTCTTCGGGATGTCGGTCCCGGGGTAGACGTCGTGGCTGAACTTCCGCAGGGTCACGCGGTAGGGGAGATACTCGCGCCGCGGCCGCATCGCCAGCTCGTAGGAGCGGCCGCCGAACCGGAACGACTGCGGCGCGCTGAGCTGCGCCGAGACGAGCCAGGTGCCGTAGCTCTGCCCCCCGGCGATCGGCTCGACCAGCGCCGCGGGCTGGTCGACCTGCTCGTCCGAGGTCGCCGCCGCGACGGGGCGGACGGCGATCGCCGTGCCGGCCCCCATCGACGCGCCCGAGGGGAGGTCGGACGGCCCGGCCATCGCCAGCGCCGCGCTCGGCCAGAAGCGCCTCACCCGGAGCGCCACCGGGGTGCCCGGGATCGGGACCACGCCCCCGCGGGCGAGGAGCGAGGTGGGGACGCCGTAGACGTCCTCGGTCGCTCCGGCGCCCGCCTCCACGACCGCCAGCTCCTGGTCGCGCGGGCTCTCGACGAAGTCGACCGTCTGCCCCTGCTCGATCGCGAGCTGGGTCTCGTCCTGGAACATCGCGGTGACGAACTCCCCGGCGAAGAGCAGGATCAGCCCGGCGTGGACGATCCAGATGCCGAGCTTCCGCCAGGAGAGCTCGAGCCGGCGGAGCTGCGCGGCCACCAGGTTCACCATGAGCACGAGCCCGACCAGCCCGCCGCCCGGGAAGACGGCGACCGACCAGCCGGTGCCGGGGAGCCGCGCCCAGACGAGGAACGAGCGCATGTAGAGGTTCACCGCCCCGAGCGTCCCCAGGCTCACCTGGGCCAGGGTGCAGGCGACCACCAGCACCATGAGGAGCGCCAGGCAGACGATGGTGAGCTTCAGCGACGTGAGGGCGTCGAGGACGCGGGCGCCGACCGGATCAGTCAAGGTGGAGGCTCTCCAGGAGGTGGACGAAGTCGGCCCGGGCGGCGGCGACGGGCGCCTCGTCGCCGGTGAGCTTCACGAACCAGCTGCTGCCGCCGGCGACGAGGATGCCCGCGACCAGCCGGCGGCGGCGCCCCCGCGCGCTGGTGAAGTCGTAGAGGCGCACCGGACCGGCGGGGGCGCGGAGGGTCCGCCGCGCCGCGGCGAGCCCCGCCTCGTCCTCCGGCGGCAGGTCGATCTGGCCGCGCCAGCGGTTCACGTTCGCCAGCTCGCCCCCGGCCGGCCCCGGGAGCACGACCACCGAGCCGTCGACCGCCCCCGCCACCGGCGGCCTGAGCGTCGCGTAGCGCATCCCGGCCTCCGGCGTCGAGGTCCAGCCGGGCGGCAGCGCCCAGCCGAGCCGCACGCCCGGCGCGCCCCGCTCCGGGTCCCCGGCCGGGGGGTCGAGCGGGGTCGGCGCGCCCGGCTCGGGCGCCTCGCGCGCGATCCGGTAGTGGGTCACCTGCTCGCCGCGGCAGCCGCCGAGGAGCAGGAGCCCGAGCGCCGCCAGCGCGGCGCCGGCGCCGCTCCGGCGACTCCAGGAAGTACGCGCCCGTGGGTCGTTCGTGTCGTCCATCTCGCGTCGCACGCTCCTCTCCGCGGCCACGGTGGCGCTCCCCCTCTTCGGGACGGGCGCAGACTACGCCGGCCCCTGATCGCGATCAACCGCGTCGCCCGTCCCGGAGGGCGCGGGTGCGCCGCCGGCCCGGATCGGGTATCTCAGTCCTCCACCTACCCGGAGCCTCCCGAATGCAGCGCACCGAGGACCTGAACATCGCATCCATCGACCTCATGCCCTCGCCGGACGAGATCAAGGCCCTCCACCCGCTCACCGACCGGGCGGCGGAGACGGTGGTCTCCGGCCGGCGGACCATCGAGGCGATCCTCGACGGGCGGGACCGGCGGCTCTTCGCGGTCGTCGGCCCCTGCTCGATCCACGACCCGGTGGCCGGGCTCGACTACGCCCGGCGGCTCCGCGCGCTCGCCGACGAGGTGGCCGACGCGCTCTACCTCGTCATGCGGGTCTACTTCGAGAAGCCCCGGACATCGCTCGGCTGGAAGGGGTTCATCAACGACCCGCACATGGACGACTCGTTCCGCATCGACGAGGGGATGGCGCGGGCGCGGCGCTTCCTGCTCGACGTCGCCGAGCTCGGCCTCCCGGCCGGCACCGAGGCCCTCGACCCGATCGCCCCGCAGTACTACGGCGACCTGATCACCTGGACGGCCATCGGGGCCCGCACCGCCGAGTCGCAGACCCACCGCGAGATGTCCTCCGGCCTCTCGACCCCGGTCGGGTTCAAGAACGGCACCGACGGGGACGTCGACGCGGCGATCAACGCCATCCTCTCGGCCGGCGGCGCGCACGCTTTCCTGGGGGTGAACAGCGGGGGCCGCTCCGCCATCTTCCGCACCCGCGGGAACCGGTACGGCCACGTGGTGCTGCGCGGCGGCGGGGGGCGACCCAACTACGACACCGTCTCCATCTCCCTCGCCGAGCAGGCGCTGGCCCGCGCCGGGCTGCCGCGGACGCTCGTCGTCGACTGCAGCCACGCCAACTCCTCGAAGAAGCCGGAGCTCCAGCCGCTCGTCATGCGCGACGTGGTCCACCAGATCCGGGAGGGGAACCGGTCGGTGGTCGGGTTCATGATCGAGAGCTTCCTCGAGGCCGGGAGCCAGCCGATCGGCGACGACCCGGCCCGGCTCCGCTACGGCTGCTCGGTGACCGATCCCTGCGTCGGCTGGGACACGACCGTCGAGATGCTCCGGGAGTCGGCCGGCGTCCTCCGCCAGGTGCTCCCGGGGCGCTCCCGGAGCTGACGCGCCCGCCGCCCCGCCCCCCGCGCGCCGTCCGGCGCCGTCCGTCAGGCGGCGCGGACGACCACGCCGGTCGCGGTCTCGGCCAGGGTGAACTCCGGGTGCATCCGCTCGGCGGTCCGGAGCGCCCAGTCGCGGTCGAAGAGGACCACCGCCCGGCCCCGGACGTCGAGGACCACGAGCCCCTCGACCGCCGCCTGGAGCGCCTCCAGGTCGAGCGGCGCGCCGTCGGCCCGGGCGGCCCAGCGGGCCAGCACCCACGGCACCGGCTCGACCCGGATCTCCACGCCGTACTCGGCCTCCAGCCGGTAGGCGACCACCTCGAACTGGAGCTGCCCGAGCGCGCCGAGGACCAGGTCGCCGCCGCGGCCGGCCGGCGGCCGGTAGAGCTGGACGGTCCCCTCCTGCGCCAGCTGCTCGATGCCGCGGGCGAACGGCTTGCGCTTCATCGGGTCGACGAGGGCCAGGCGGCGGAAGTGCTCCGGCGCGAAGCTCGGGATCGCCTCGAAGGCGAAGCGCGAGCCGCCGGTGAGGGTGTCGCCGATCTCGAAGGCGCCGGGGTCGTGGATGCCGACCACGTCCCCCGGCCAGGACTCGTCCACGACCGTCCGGTCCCGGGCCAGGAACTGCGCCGGGCTGGCGAGCCGGACCTCCTTGCCGGTGCGGACGTGGTGGACCTTCATCCCCCGGACCATCCGCCCGGAGCAGATCCGGACGAAGGCGATCCGGTCGCGGTGGGCGCGGTCCATGTTCGCCTGGATCTTGAAGACGAAGCCGCTGAACTCCTCCCCCGCCGGGTCGACCGGCCCGGCGTCGGAGGGCCGGGGCCGGGGCGGCGGCATGAGCTCGCAGAAGGCGTCGAGGAAGGGCTCGAGGCCGAAGTTGTTCACCGCCGAGCCGAAGAACATGGGCGAGAGCTGGCCGGCCTCGAACCGCGCCCGGTCGAAGCCGTCGCCGGCCGCCTCGAGCAGCTCGGCGTCCTGCCGGAGCCGGGCGTACCCCTCGTCGTCGAGCGCCTCCCGGACCGCCGGATCGTCGAGCCCGGTCACCTCGACCGGGGGGCGCTCCGCCCCGCCGCCGGCGGAGGAGCCGGCGCGGCCGCCGTCGAAGAGGTGGACCTGGCGCCGCTCGCGGTGCCAGACGCCGCGGAAGGTCCCGCCGCTGAAGATGGGCCAGGTGACCGGGAAGACGCCGATCCCCAGGACGCTCTCCACCTCGCCGATCAGCTCGAAGGCGTCGCGCCCGGGCCGGTCGAGCTTGTTCACGAAGGTGAAGATGGGGATGGAGCGCTGGCGGCAGACGCGGAAGAGCTTCCGGGTCTGCGCCTCCACGCCCTTGGCGGAGTCGAGGATCATGACCGCGCCGTCCACCGCGTGGAGCGTCCGGTAGGTGTCCTCGCTGAAGTCGGCGTGGCCCGGGGTGTCGAGGAGGTTGAGCTGGAGCCCGCGGTAGGGGAACTGGAGGACCGAGGTGGTGATGGAGATCCCGCGCTCCCGCTCCATCTCCATCCAGTCGGACACCGCGCTGGCGCGCCCCCGCTTGGCCTTGACCGCGCCGGCGAGCTGGATCACCCCGCCGTAGAGGAGGAGCTTCTCGGTGAGCGTCGTCTTGCCGGCGTCGGGGTGGGAGATGATGGCGAAGGTCCGCCGCCGACCGACCTCGTGGTGTGCAGCCATCCGCTCCTCGCTTCCCCCGGGGGACCGCGCCGGGCGCCCGGCCGGGCCGACGGCCCGGAGGCGGCGGTCCTTAGCACGGCCCGAGGGGGCGGCGCACGCCGGGGGCCCGCCCCCGGCCTCCCTCAGCGGCCGGCGGCCTTCCCGGCCAGCGGGATCGGCGCGCCGGCGGGGTCGACGAGGGCGTCGAAGCCGGGATCTCCGCGGAGGGAGGCGTAGCGCGGATCGACCCGCACCGACGCCGGGGTGATGAGCCCGTCGCGGCGCCGCAGCACGTCGGCCAGCGTGGCCAGCGCCTCGGCGCGGCGCCCCGCCGTCTCCTCGATCTCCGCCGCGTAGCGGAGGACGGTCGCCTCCTCCTCCCGGCCGCGCGCGAGCCGCCGGGCCCGGGCCAGCTCGGCCAGCGCGTCGGCGTTCCGGCCGACGCCGGCGTGGGCCCTCGCCAGGAAGAGGAGGAGCGGCAGGTCGCCGGGGGCCGCGCGCACCCGCGGCTCCAGCGCGGCGGCGGCCTCGGCGAACGCCGCGCGCGCCTCGGCGGGGTGACCGAGCGCGGCCTCGGCCCCGCCGACCAGGAAGGCGCGGGGGATGTACGGGTGGTTGGCGAACGGATCGCCGAGCCGCCCCGAGCCGGCCAGGTCGAGGGTCCGGTCCGGGAAGTAGGCGAGCAGCTGGAAGAGCGACCAGGCGCCGTTCCCCTCGGTCGGCAGCCGCGCCGGGAGCCGGCCGAGCGCCCGGCTCGCCTCCGCCAGGTCGCCGTCGCGCCAGACCGGGATGAGCGCGCAGAGGACCCGGGCGTGCACGTCGTCCGGCTCCAGCGCCCGGGCGCGCCGGCAGACGCTCGCCGCCTCGTCGAAGCGCCGGACGATGGCCAGCTCCCGGGCCAGCTCGATCGCGACGAGGTAGGACCTCGGATCGTACGCCATCGCCGTCCGGAGGTCGGCGAGCCCCTCGTCGAGGTCCCCGACCATGGTCCGCATCGCCCCGAGGTTGATCCGCGAGATGGCGTCGCCGGGCGCGCCGCGCACCGCCGCCTCGAACTCCCGGATCGCCCCCGGGACGTCCCGCTGGCAGTTGAACAGGACGTTCCCCAGCGCCGCGTGGGCCTGCGGCAGGTCCGGCTCGAGGGCGACCGCGCGCTCGGCGTGCGGCCGCGCCGCGGCGCAGTCCCCCTTCCACTCGGCCTCCACGATGGCGAGCCAGGCGTGGGCGAGCGCGAAGCGCGGATCGAGCGCGATCGCCTCCCCGAGGAGCCGCTCGGCGGCCTGGTTGTCCGCCTCGACCCCCATCGAGCGCTCCCAGAAGTAGACCGCGCGGAGGAACAGGTCGTGGGCGCGCCGGTCCGCGGTCGGCGCGCGGGCGACGAGCCGCCGCTCCTCCAGGCTGGGGGTCGCCCCCAGCGCCCGGGCGATCGCCAGCGCCGCCTCCGCCTGGACCTCGAACAGGCCGGCCTCGTCGGCGTCGTACCGGGCGCTCCAGAGCTCGCGCCGGCTCGCCGGGTCGAGCAGGCGGAGGGCGAGCTCCACCCGCCCTCCGGCGCGCCGGACGGTCCCCTCCACCACCGCCCCGACGCCGAGCGCGGCGCCGATCGCCGGGAGGTCCCGGGTCCCGCTCCGGTAGGACTCGACCGAGCCGCGGGCGATGACCCGGAGCCCGGAGAGCTGGGCGAGCTGGGTGATCAGCTCGCCGTCGATGCCGGCGGCGAAGTTGTCGCCGCCGCCGCCGGCGGGGAGGTCGG
>JAJXSQ010000115.1 GCA_021784495.1 Myxococcales bacterium
TTGGGGAGCCCGATCTCGGTCTGGTCGATCGCCCCCACCCGGCAGCAGACCAGGGCCGGCTCGAGCCCGGCCTCCTGGAGCATCCCGCCGAGCCGCTGCGCCTCGCGGATGAGGCTGACGCAGTAGGCGACGCCGACCCGCCGGACCCCGCGCCCCTTCGCGAAGGCGATGAGCTCCTCCACCCGGGTCCGGAGCCGGCCGCCGTCGAACGGGGTGGCGTCGGCCGTCCGCATGAGCGCCGCCAGCTCCGGCTCTCGGTACGGCGCCGGATCGTGCGCGAGCGCCGGGTGGGTCCGGGTCGGGCACCCCTCCGGCATCCGGGTCGCGTCGCCCCGGACGCTGGCGGCGGTCGCGCAGGTGAGGCAGGCGTAGGGGGCCTCGGCGGTCATCGCCCCGTTGGAGCGCGCCGCGGCCCCGAGGGTTCGCGCCCCCCGGATCCCGGTCAGGGGACGCGCGCGAGGCCGCCCCGCGCCGACGCGTCGTCGGGGGCGAAGGCCAGCACCTCCTCGAACTCCCGGCGCGCCTCCCGGCCCCGCCCCGCGCGCAGGAGGGTCCAGCCGAGGCCGGATCGCATCTCGGCGCTCGCCGGGTAGGCGGCCAGCGCCCGGCGGTAGAGCGCCTCGGCGCGCCCCCACTGCCCCTGGCTGAACTCGATCCAGGCGAGCCGGCTCACCGCGGTGAAGTCGTTCGGCGCGAGCGCGAGCACCTCCTCCCCCACCCGCGCCGCGTCGCGCCAGCGCCGCAGCGCCATGAGCGGGAGCATCTCGCCGAGCCGCGCCTCGACCGCGGCCGGCGCGGCCAGCGCCGCGCGCCGGTAGGACTCGACCGACTCCTCGTGGTGCCCGACCAGGTAGAGGAGCCAGCCCCGCCGCAGGGAGGCGACGTAGCCGTCGTCCGCCGCGCCCCCCGGCCCGAGCGCCTCGAGCGCCGCCGCGGGATCGCCCCTCGCCTCGGCGGCGTAGGAGCGGCGGAAGGCCTCCGGGCCCGGCGGCGCGGCGAGCGCCGGCAGGGCGGCGGCGAGGAGGAGGGCGGAGAGGAGCGTGCGCATGGCGATCACCTCGGAGCGATCGGGGGAGATCAGAAGGAGAAGACCAGGCCGGCGGCGAGCCGCTCGACGATCCCGCTCGCCGGCGGGAGGCCGACGGGCCCTCCCCGCCAGGCCTCGAGATCCGCGCCGGCCCAGCCGCGGAGCGCGCCGGAGATGGGGAAGCCCAGCCGGGCGCGCGCCGCCCAGGCGAGCGCCTGGTCGGAGTCGTAGAGGATCCGCTCCTCGAGGTCGATCGGGCGCAGCTCGCGCCCCACCTCGCCGGAGAGGGAGGCGGCCCAGGGGCCGCGCAGCTCGACGGCGACCATCCCGGCGCCGCCCTCGCTGC
Source organism: Myxococcales bacterium (assembly GCA_021784495.1). Lineage (GTDB taxonomy): Bacteria > Myxococcota > Myxococcia > Myxococcales > Anaeromyxobacteraceae > JADKCZ01. Next base: position 1,374 of record JAJXSQ010000115.1, read on the forward strand.
CCGGCGCGAGCTGCCCCCGCCCTCCGAGCCGCACCGCGAAGCGATCGCCGATGGGGAGCGCGGCCGACGCCTCGAGCTGGCCGACGCCGTGGTCGTCGTAGGAGGCGCCGGCGATCGCCGCGCGCCACTCGAGCCCGGCGACCAGGAGCCCCGACAGCCCCCCGGCGACGCCGGGGTGGCCGACCTCGACCGCCCCGGTCGGCCCGGCGGCGGTGGCGCGCGAGATGGCCGCTCCCTGGAGCGACACGCTCCAGCCCGGCTCCGCCCAGCCGACGGAGAGGTGCCCCTCCTGCTGCCCGTCGAGGCTCGCGCCGCCCCCCGCGGCGCCGCGGCCGCGCCCCATGCCGCCGGCGGCCGCCGGATCCGACCAGACCAGGGCCCGGTAGAGCAGCCCCAGGGTGAGGTGATCGTCCACCGTGCCGTCGAGCGTCGCCGCGCCGACGCCGAGCCCCCCCAGCCCGGGGAGCGCCGCGGCGCTCGCCCCGCCGGCGAAGAGCCCCGCCCAGAAGCGGGTCGGCTCCCCGCGCCGCAGCCGGGCGTCGTCGAGCCCCCGGCGCGCGTCCGCCGAGTCGGGCTCGAGCTCCAGCGCGCGGCGGTAGGCCTCCTCCGCCCGGTCGTACTCCCCGGCGCGCAGGAGGTCGTAGGCCAGGGCGAGCTGGAGCGGGAGGTCCTGCGGCCAGCGCCCCGCCGGCCCCTCGAGCCTCCGCGCCGCCTCGCGGTACCGCCCCGCGGCCGCCTCCCCCGCGGCGCCGTCGAGCGCCGCCTGGTAGTCGTCCGCAGCCGCCAGCGCGGGCGCGGCCGCGAGCAGGGCGACGAGGAGGGGCCCGAGCCGCTCACCCATCCCGCCCCTCCTCGAGCAGCCGGGCGCTCCGGCGCTGCCTCCCCATCCGCACCGAGAGCTCGAGCGGCCCTCCCCCGCCGAAGAGCGCCCGGGTCTCCACCGGCCCCGCCCGCGTCCGCCCCGCCCCGAGCACCTCGACCCCGGCCCCCGCGCGCCGCCCCTCGAGGTCGAGCGCGAGCCCGCTCTCCGGGAGGAACGGCTCGACCAGGTCGATGGGCCAGCGGGTCCAGGCCCGCCGGAAGCGGCGCCGCGGCAGCACGTCGTCCCAGCGCAGGCCCGGCGGCAGGTCGTAGGGGACGCGGGGCGCCGCGTCGGCGAGCAGGTGGAGGACGCTCTCGCGGCGGCCGGCGACGTCGTAGACCACGAACTGGCGCCCCTGGTTCTCGAACCAGAGGATCGCGCCGAGGGCGGGGGACTCGAGGAAGAGCTCCCCGAGGAGCCCGATCCGGGACACGATCGCCTCTCGGTGAACACGTCCCGACCGCCCGCGCACCTCGAAGAGGAGCGTCTGGCCGATGGGGAAGGCGAACGGCGCCGCCAGCTCGTCGCGGCGGGCGAGGCCGCGGACCCCCTCCCCCTCCGAGGGCACGAGCCAGCGGTGGAGGCGCGGGGCGACCTCCTCCCCGGTCACCACCTCGGCCAGCGCCAGCGCGAGCGTCGGCGCGCCGATCCGGGCCGTCGCCTGGAGCTGGAAGTGGAGGTGGGGGACGAAGGAGCGCCCGCTGTTCCCGCAGAGCCCGAGCCGCGCCCCCTCCCGGACGAGCTGCCCCTCCCGCACCTCGATCGAGCCGGGCGAGAGGTGGGCGACGAGCGAGAGGAGCCCGGGGCCGTGCTGGAGGAGGACCAGGTTGCCGTAGGGCTCGCGGACGTTCCGCGCTCCCACCGGGTTGTCGGGCACCTCGCCCACGACCTTGACCACCGTCCCCTCGGCGGCGGCCAGCACCGGGAGCCGGTAGGCGTGGTGGTCGCGGAGCTCCCGCCCGGCGCCGCCGAAGGTGGCGCCCGACGGATCGGCCACCTCGAAGTCGAGGGCGTGGCGCCAGGGCCCGCGGTGGGTGTGGGGGCCGTCGACCCCCTGGGTCACCACCCAGCGCCCGGCGAAGGGCGGCGCGAAGCGGATCGCCGGCCCGGGCCCGAACCGCGCCTGGCGGGTCCGGTAGAAGGCCAGGTTCGCCTCCGGGGTCCCGGCGGCGAAGTCGACCGCCTTGGGCGCGCCGTCCCGGACCCGCTGGCGCATCGCCTGGAGGGCCACCAGGATGGTCGCGTTGAAGGGCAGGAAGAGGACCGGGAGGCCGACCGGGCGGAGGAGGGCCAGCGCGCCGGCGGTGAGGAGCGAGGTGAGGAGCGCGGCCACCCCCGCGAACGCGAAGGCGGCGCGCTGGGGGACGAACCAGACCCCGCCGAGCGCCACCGCGGCGAGCATCGCGTTGGCGTCGAGGACGAGGAGCGAGGTGTCGCTGGCGAAGGCGAAGACGTGGCGGGAGAGCAGCGCCGCGACGGCGAAGCCCCCCAGCGCCAGGAGCGTGGCGATCCGGCTGCGCCAGAGCAGGGCGGCCAGCACCACCGCGCCGGCGGCCACGCCGGGCGCGAAGAACACGGCCCCGAGGGAGCGGAGGAGGCGCACCGCCAGGGCCGGGAGCCAGGGCGGCCCCGCCTGCCAGCCCTCCGGGGGGCTCCGCCCGAGCACGCCGACGAGGGGCGCGGCGGCGATCGCGAGCCAGGCGACGAGGACGAAGGGGACCGAGAAGACCGGCAGGTTGAGGACCGCGCCGAGCGAGGACTCGAGGGCCGCCTCGAGCAGCACCGCCGCCACCACCGCGAGCGCGAGCAGCGCCGCCGCGCCGATCCCGGGCTCGAACCAGGCCCCGATCGCCAGGCCGACGAGCAGCGGGTTGGTCCCGTACCGCCCCCGGGCGGCGGCCGCCTCGCTGAGGTGGAGGACCCGGACCAGCGCCTGGGCGAGGAGCACCGCGGCGAGCCCGGGCAGGCCGACCCGCGGGGCGAGGAGGGTCGCCCCCAGGAGCGCGGCGCCCACCCCCGGGTGGTCGACGAACAGGACCTGGGCGTACGCGATCAGCGCGCCCTGGACGGGCGCCGGCAGCCGCGACCCCGCGGGCGCGCCGGGGCGCGCCGCGGTCATCGCCCCGCGCCCAGCCACCCGGGGATCTCCTCCTGGGCGAGGAGCGTGTCGAGCGACTCGCGGCGCCGGATGAGGCCGACCTCTCCCGCCCGGGAGATCATCGCCACCGCCGGCCGGTCGGTGATGAACTGCATCCACTGGGTCACGTTGTAGGCGCCGACGTTCCGGACCACCACCCGGTCGCCGGGGGCCAGCGGCGGGAAGAGGAGCTGGTCCCGCACCACGTCGATGGCCATGCAGAGCGGGCCGTAGAGCACGGTCGGCTCCGGGGTGCCGGAGAACTCCTGCGCCGGCAGGACGTCGTGCCGGTACCAGAAGGCGGTGAAGAGCGAGTTGACGCCGGTGTCGAGGATCACCCCCCGCCGCCCGTCGGGGAGCCGCTTGTTGGCGTGGACCGTCGCCACGAGCGAGCCGGCCTCGTCGACGAGCGCCCGGCCGGTCTCGAGGAGGATGGTCGGCGCGCGCGCGCCGGGCAGGTCGAGCGCCGCGAGCCCCTCGGCGATCGCCTCCGCGTACTGCGCGAACGACGGGGTCACCTGCTCCCCCGGGAGGTACTGGGAGTGGAGCGCGTTCCGCGAGGCGAAGCCACCGCCCAGGTCGATCCAGTCGACCAGGACCCCGTGCTCGCGCGCGAGGACGTTGGCGAGCCCGGCGAGCTGCCGGGCCTCCTGCCGGTAGGCGTCCAGCTCCTGCACGAAGGTGCCGATGTGGGCGTGGAGCCCGGCGAGCTGGAGCACCCCCCCCGCCCCGATCCGGCGGGCCGCGTCGAGCGCCTGCCCGGACTCTAGGTTGAACCCGAAGCGCGACCAGGGCGGGATCCCGGGGAGCGCCATGTGGACCCGGATGGCGACGCGCGGCCGGACGGCGAGGCGCCGCGCCACCGCCTCGGCCCGCGCCAGCTCGTCGAAGTGGTCCAGGTGGACGCGGGCGCCGGCCCGGAAGGCCTTCTCCAGCGCCCCCTCCGGCTTGAACGGGCCGTTGAAGATCACCTCCGGTCCGGGGACCAGCCGCAGCGCCCGGTCGAGCTCGCTCTCGCTCACCACCTCGGCCAGCGAGCCCTCGCGGTGCATGACCCGGCAGATGGCGTCCAGGGAGTTGGTCTTGTACGACCACGCCAGCCGGGCCCCGGGCAGGCGGACGGCGAGCGCCTCGCGCAGCTCCCGGTGGCGCGCGACGAGGGTCCGCTCGCTGAAGACGAAGAGCGGCGAGCCGAACCGCTCCACCAGCGCGGCGATCGAGACGCCGTCGATCTCCGTCAGCGGTCGGGCGCCGGCGATCCGGCCGAGCTTGTTCATGAGCCCGGTCTGGTGCCGGATCAGGACCGGCGGCTCGTAGGCTGGCTTCCCGGTCATCGGACCCCCTGGCCGAGCGAGATCTCGCCCGCGGTGGAGAGGGACTGCAGGTCGTCGATCGAGGCGATCTGGTCGAGGGAGATCCGGACGAAGAGGGTGCCGGCGCGGAACTCCGGGAGCGGCGCGACCTGCTCGCCGAGCGCCAGGCGGACCACCGCCCAGGCGAGGTTCTGGCCCGCCCCGGTGGCCATGTGGGACCAGGCGGGGAACCGGGGGTTCACCTCGAGGAGGAGGTACCGCCCCTCCGGCGTCCGGAGGATCTCGAGCTCGAACGGGCCTCGCCAGGCGGTGGCGGCCGCGAAGCGGGCGGCCGCGTCGAGCAGGCGCGCGTCCCGCACCGCGACGCCCGCCCAGCCCTTCCCCTGCTCGGTGAGCAGCAGCTTCTTCATCGGGACGGCGCCGACCAGCCCGCCCCTCCCGTCGCCCAGCCCGACGACGTCGTACTCCTCGCCGGCGTGGAAGCGCTGGACCACGACCGGGAGCCCCCAGCGCGCCACCGTGGCGTGGAAGGCGGCGACCGCCTCGTCCGGCCCGCGGACCACGGCGGCGCCGTAGAGGCTCCCCTTCACCACCAGGGGGAACGGGAGCGCCTCCCCGAGCCGGTGGAGCTCGAGGGGATCGCCGACCACCCGCTGCTCCGGCACCTCGATCCCCACCCGCCGCCCCAGCTCGGGGAGCCGCGACTTCGCGCGGAGATCGAGCTGCTCCCGCGTGGGCAGGAAGGTCCGGACCCCCCAGGACTGGAGCTCGGGGGCGAGCGCGATGAAGCCGGCGAGCTCGGAGTCCAGGGTGGGGACGAGCACGTCGAAGGGGGCGCGCGCCCGGATGGCGCGGAGCCGGTCGCGCAGCGCCTCCACCCCCTGGCCCGGGTAGGGGATGAGGAAGCCGGCGTCGAGGCCGATGTCGCGGGCGTAGAGCCCGGGATCGAGCGCGTCGTAGCCGAACCCGAGCAGCCGCCCGGCGAAGGAGGGCTCGGCGCGCAGGGAGCGGATCACCCCGACCCCCGGCGCCGGGTTGTCGGTCGCGTTGAGCCCGGTGACCGCGACGGCGAGCGGGCGGGACGGCGCGCTCATGCCCGGTCGAGCTCCGGGACCGGCCAGCCCTGCTCGCGGACCCGCCGGAGGAACTCGCGGACGTCGCGGCCCACGTCGACCCCCGCGGCGACGTCGAAGGCGTCGCGGAGGACCGCCTCGATCCCGTCGATGGTCCGGCCGCGCCGCAGCTCCTCGAGGATCACCCGCCCGGTGACGTTGAGGCTGTAGGTCTGGCCGCTGTAGGGATCGAAGACGAACCCGCTCTCGCTCACCGCGAGGTCGCGCAGCCGCAGTGCCTCATCCATCGTGTCGTGCCTCCCGCCGCGAGGGCGCGCACCCGATCCGCCGCCCCGAGACCCCGCATCTTCCCAG
>JAJXSQ010000116.1 GCA_021784495.1 Myxococcales bacterium
TGGAGGCCGACCTCGAGGCGGCGAGGGGCGAGCTGGCCGGCGCCGGCGCCGCGGCCCGGGCGGCCCAGGCGCGGCTCGGCGCGGTGACCGCCGAGCTCGAGGAGAAGCGGGCGGTGCTCGGCGACCTGCTCTCCGAGCTGGGCGCGCTCGAGGCGGAGCGCGACGAGTCGATGCGCCGGGCCCAGGCGGTGGCGGCCATCGACGAGGAGCGGGCGCGCCTCCTCGAGGAGCTCTCGCGCCGCGCCGACGAGGAGGGGCGGGCCCGCGCCGAGCGCGAGGCGGAGGTGGAGCGGCTCTCGGAGGCGCTCCGCGACGCCGCGGCCGACGGCGCCCGGCTCCGCGGCGCGCTGGCCGGGACGGCGCGCGAGCGGGACGAGGCGCTCGCCGAGCTCGACCGGCTGCGCCGGGATCGCGAGGAGCTCGACGCCGCCCGCCACGCGCTGGAGCAGGTCCACGACGCCCTCTCGCAGGCGCGGGCGCGGATCGGGTAGGGCGCCGGCCGGCGGCGGTCAGCCCGCGGCCGGCGGACGGCCGGCGATCCGGTCGAGCGCGGCGAAGGCGGCGTGCTTGTAGACCTCGCCCAGCGTCGGGTAGTTGAAGACCGACTGGGCGAAGTGGTCCAGGCCGCCGCCGAGGGCCATCGCCGCGTGGCCGAGGTGGACCAGCTCCGACGCGTGGGGCCCGATGCAGTGGACCCCGAGGATCCGCCCGTCGGCGCGCGCGGCGAGGAGCTTCAGGAAGCCGACCGCCTCGCCGATGAGGTTGGCGCGGGCGTTGGCGACGAGGCTCGCCTCGCCGGCGACGTAGTCCACCCCCGCGGCGCGCAGCGCCTCCTCGGTCTCGCCGACCGAGGAGACCTCGGGGATGGTGTAGATGCCGACCGGGAGGAGCGCGGAGCGCTGCGACGGGGCGCGGCCGAGGGCGTGGAGCATCGCCACCCGCCCCTGCTCCATCGAGGTCGAGGCGAGCCCGGGGAAGCCGATCAGGTCGCCGGCGGCGTAGACGTGGGAGACCTTCGTCTGGTAGTGCGCGTCGACCTGGAGGAGGCCCCGGTCGGTGGCGGCGAGCCCGGCGGCGGCGAGGTCGAGCGCCTCGACGTTCCCGATCCGGCCGCCGGCGACCAGCACCTTCTCGGCGACGAGCCGCTCGCCGTTGGAGAGGGTGACGAGCACGTCGCGGTCGCCCGGCTCGAGGCCGGTGGCCCGCGGCCCCTGGTGGAGCTCGATCCCGGCCTCGAGGAAGGACTCCTGCATCGCCAGCGACAGCGCCGCGTCGAGCCAGGGGAGGAGCCGCTCCTTGGAGTCGACGACGTGGACGTGGACCCCGAGCGCCGCGAAGATCGAGGCGTACTCGCAGCCGGCGACCCCGCCCCCGAGGATGGCGAGCGAGCGCGGGACCCGGTCGAGCATCAGGATGGAGTCGGAGTCGTAGACCCGGGCGTGGTCGAAGGGGACGTGGGGCGGGTGGAAGGGGCGGGTCCCGGTGGCGAGGAGGACGACGTCGGCGCCGATCGACTGGGCGCCTCCGCCGGGGACGGTGATCCGGAGGGTGTGGGGGTCGAGGAAGCTCGCCTCCCCCCGGAAGGTCTCCACCCCGGCGCGGTTCAGGGCGTCGCGGATCCGGCCGTGCTCGCGCGCGGTGACCAGGCCGCGGCGCCCCATCAGCTCCGGGATGGTGACCGTGGCCGAGACCTGGACCTCGAGGCCGTGGACGTCGCGGCTGCGGGCCTGGCGGATGGCGAGCGCCGTCTCGCGCAGCGCCTTCGACGGGATGGTGCCGGTGTTGGCGCAGGCGCCGCCGGGGACCGCCTCCTTCTCGATCAGCGCCACCCGCTTCCCCAGCGCCGCCGCCTGGATGGCGCCGTTCTCCCCGGCCGGGCCCGACCCGATCACGACCACGTCGTAGCGGAGCATGGACCCCGCTTATAGTGCCTTTCCCCGCGGTTGGGGATAGGCTCCCGCCCCCGTGAACCAGCCCCCCCAGAGCCCCATCCTGCGGGCCATCCGGCCGAACCTCATGGTCGCGCTCGACGAGCGCAAGGCGCGCCTGCGCGCCGAGGGGCGGCCGCTCTTCGACTTCGGCCTCGGCGATCCCCTGGAGCCGACGCCCCCCTTCCTGCGCGAGGCGCTCCGGGCGGCGGTGCCCGAGGTCTCGCAGTACCCGAGCGCGGCCGGCACCGCCGCGCTCCGCGCCGCCGCCGCCGGCTACCTGGCGCGCCGCTTCGGCGTGGCGGTCGATCCCGAGCGGCAGGTCCTCCCCGCCACCGGGGCGAAGGAGACGATCTTCCACCTGCCGCTCGCCTTCGCCGGCGACCCGGGGCGGCGCGCGGTGGTCATGCCGGATCCCGGCTACCCGACCTACGAGGTCGGCGCCCGCTTCGCCGGGCTGGAGCCGATGAAGGTCGCGCTCACGGCGCGCAACCGCTTCCTCCTCGAGCCGGAGGAGGTGGGGGAGGCGGTCCTCTCCCGGACGCTCCTCTTCTGGATCAACTACCCGCACAACCCCACCGGCGCGACGGCGCCGCTCGACTACCTCCGCCGCGTCGGCGCGGCGGCGCGCCGCCACGGCTTCGTGGTCGTCTCCGACGAGTGCTACGCCGACGTCTACTTCGGGGAGCCGCCCCGCTCGCTCCTCGAGGCGCAGGTGGAGAACGCGCTGGCGATCCACAGCTGCTCGAAGCGGAGCGGGATGACCGGCTACCGGTCCGGCTTCGTCGCCGGCGACCCGGACCTGGTCGCGATCCTCCGCCGCTTCCGGGCCCACCCCGGGGTCGCCTCGCCCGACTTCGTGAGCGCGGCCGCGGCCGCCGCCTGGGGGGACGACGCGCACCCGGCCGAGCGCCGGGAGATCCTCCGGCGCAAGCGCGACCTCTTCCTCGCCTTCTTCCGCGACCGCGGGCTCGAGGTCCACGGCTCGGAGGCGACCCTGTACCTGTGGGTGAAGGTCCCCGCCGGGCTCGACGCGCAGGGGTACGCGCTCCGGCTCCTCGAGGCGGGGATCGTGGTGGCGCCGGGGACCTCCTTCGGCGCCGGCGAGGGGTACGTGCGGGTGGCGCTGGTGCCGCCCCTCGCCGCCTGCCAGGAGGCGATCGCGCGATGGGGAGGGGTGGCGACATGAGCGAGCCGGCGGGGTGGGGCGAGGTGCGGGCGCGGGTCGAGGCGGCCTTCGCCGAGCGGGCGCGGCTGGAGGAGCCGGCCGCGCGCGAGGCGGTGCTGCGGGCCCTGGCCGGGCTCGATCGCGGCGAGCTGCGGGTGGCGGAGAAGGTCGACGGCGCCTGGACGGTCCACGCCTGGCTCATGCAGGCGGTCAACCTCTACTTCGCCATCGCCCCGATGCAGGTCGCGGAGTACGGCCCCTTCGAGACCCGCGACCGGATCCCGCTCAAGCACGGGCTCGAGCAGGCCGGGGTGCGGCTCGTGCCCGGCGGCATCGTCCGCTACGGCGCCCACGTCGAGCCCGGGGCGGTCGTCCTCCCCGGCTTCGTGAACGTGGGGGCGCGGGTCGGCGCCGGCGCGATGGTCGACACCTGGGCCACCGTCGGCTCCTGCGCCCAGGTCGGGCGGAACGTGCACGTCGCCGGCGGGGTCGGGATCGGCGGGGTGCTCGAGCCGCCCGGCGCGCGGCCGAACATCGTGGAGGACGGGGTCTTCCTCGGCTCGCGCTGCATCCTCGTCGAGGGGGTGCTCGTCGAGGAGGAGAGCGTCCTGGGGGCGAACGTCTGCATCACCGGCTCGACGCCGATCATCGACGTCACCGGGCCGCAGGAGGTCGTCTACAAGGGGCGCGTCCCGGCGCGGTCGGTGGTGATCCCGGGGACCCGGCCGAAGCAGTACCCGGCCGGCACCTACCAGATCCCCTGCGCGCTCATCGTCGGCCGGCGGAGCCCGTCGACCGACCGGAAGGTCTCGCTCAACCAGGCGCTCCGCGACTTCGAGGTGCAGGTGTGAGCGCGGCCGGCGCGCCGCCGGCGGGGCCCGCGGCCGAGCTCGCCGAGGAGCTCGCCGGTCGGACCGCCGACCTCTGCGCCCGCCTCTCCCCCACCGGGGAGGAGGGGCCCCTCTGCGACGAGCTCGAGCGCTGGGCGCGCGGCCGGTTCCCCGCGGTCCGCCGGGTGGGGAGCTCGCTCGCCGCCTGGGTGGACGCCGCGCCGGCCGCGGGAGCGCCGTCCGCGGGCGGGCGCCCGCTCGTCCTCCTCTGCGGCCACCTCGACACCGTGCCGGTCCACGCCGACGACCGCGGCCCGCCGCGGCGGGAGGGCGGGCGGCTCGTCGCCCCCGGCGCCTCGGACATGAAGGGGGGCGTCGCCGTCGCCATGGCCCTCGCCGAGCGGCTGCCGCGCGCGGCGCGCGACGTGGACCTCGCGCTGGTGCTCTACGCGCGGGAGGAGGGGCCCTACGCCGAGGACGAGCTCGAGCCGCTGCTCGCCGCCGCGCCGGAGCTCGGGGCCGCCGCGCTCGCGATCTGCCTCGAGCCGACCGACGGCCGGCTCCAGCTCGGCTGCCTCGGCTCGCTCCACGCCACGGCGCGCCTCCGCGGGCGGGCGGCCCACTCGGCGCGGCCCTGGCAGGGGGAGAACGCGATCCACCGCGCCGGCGCGCTCCTCGCCGAGCTCGCCGGGCGCGCGCCGCGCGAGGTGGCGAGCGGCGGGCAGCTCTTCCGGGAGGTGATCTCCGCCACCCGGATCGAGGGGGGCGGAGCCCGGAACGTCGTGCCGGATCTCTGCGCCCTCAACCTCAACTTCCGCTTCGCGCCCGACCGGACGCTCGCCGGGGCGGAGGCGGAGCTCGTCGCGCTGGCGGCGCGCCACGGGGCGGAGGTGGAGGTGACCGACCGCGCGCCCGCCTGCCCGGCCCACGGCGACCACCCGCTGGTCCGGCGGCTGGTGGCGCGCACCGGCGTGGCCACCGAGCCGAAGCAGGCCTGGACCGACGTGGCCCGGCTCCACGCCCACGGCGTCGCGGCGGTGAACCTCGGCCCGGGGGCGACCGCGCAGGCTCACCAGCGCGGGGAGTGGATCGAGGTCGCGGCGCTCGAGCGCGCCTACCGGCTGCTCGAGGCCTTCCTCCGGGTCTGAGCGATCGCGCGCCGCCCCGCCCGGCGCGACCCGCCCCATCGGGGCCGGCGACGCGGGGTTGCCCGCGCGCGGGTCGGCATTAAATCGACGCATCGAATTATGTCGATGCGAGAGGACCTCCAGAAGGCGGTGACGGTGGCGCGGGCGCTCGGCGACCCGACCCGCCTCCGGCTGCTCCGCGAGATCGCCGCGCGCGGCGAGATCTCCTGCGTCGCGCTCGTCGAGGCGGTGGGGATGGCCCAGGCGACCGTCTCGCATCACCTGAAGGTGCTCGTCCAGGCCGGGCTCGCCTCGGTCCGCCCCGAGGGGCCCTTTCACCGCTACCGCCCCGTCCCGGGCGCGCTCGAGGCCCACGCCGCCCTCCTCGCGCGCGCCCTCTCCCCTCCGGCCCGCCGCCCCGCGCGGCGGCGTCCGGCCGCACCGGCAGCATCTCGCACCACGAAAGGAGCAACACCATGAAGCGCATCGCCCTCGCAGCCCTGGCCATCGTGGCCGTCCCGGCGCTCGCCCTGGCCGCCGACACCTACCAGATCGATCCGGCGCACACCCACGCCTCGTTCACCGTGAAGCACCTCGTCATCTCCAACGTCCGCGGCGAGATGGGCAAGGTCACCGGGACGGTGGTCATCGACGACGCCGACCTGTCCCGGTCGCACGTCGAGGCGACCATCGACGTCACCGGCATCGACACCCGCGAGCCGAAGCGCGACGCCCACCTGAAGAGCCCGGAGTTCTTCGACGCGGCGAAGTACCCCTCGATCACCTTCACCTCGACGAAGGTGGAGCGGGCCGGCGACGGCAAGCTGAAGGTCACCGGCAACCTGACCATCAAGGGGGTCACCCGGTCGGTCGTCCTCGACGTCGACGGTCCGACGAAGGCGATCACCGATCCCTGGGGGAACGTGAAGCGGGGGATCTCGGCCACCACCGTCATCAACCGCCGCGACTACGGCGTCAGCTGGAGCGCGATGATCGACGCCGGCCCGGTGGTCGGCGACGACGTGAAGATCGAGATCGAGGCCGAGCTCGCCAAGGTCGCGCCGCCCGCGAAGAAGTAGCGCCGGAGGGCGCCCGCGCGAGGGGCGCGAGGACGACGGCGGACCGTCCGGCGGACCTCGCCGGCGGCCCGCCGCGCGCTCCTCGCGGCGGACGGCGCGGGGTTGCGGCCGGCACGCCGGTTGCTCTCCCCCGGGCGGTGACCGCCGCCGCGCCGATCGATCCACCCCGGGAGCGGCTCCTCGCCGAGGGGCCGCGCTCCCTCTCCGACGCCGAGCTCCTCGCGCTCCTCGTCGGGGTCGGGGCGGCCGGGCGGTCCGCCCGGTCGGTGGCGCTCGCCCTCCTCGAGGCGGTCCCCATCGAGGAGCTGGCCTGGGCGCCCGCCGACGCCATCGCCGGCCGGCCGGGGCTCGGAGCGGCGCGCGCCGCCGCGATCGCCGCCGCCTTCGAGCTGGGACGGCGAGCCGCCTGGGCGCCGCCGCGGCGGGGGGAGCGCTGCCTCGATCCCGGCCGGGTCCACGAGCTGCTCCGCCACGCCGCCCACGCCGAGCGCGAGGGGTTCCACGTCGTGCTGCTCGACGTCCGCGGCAGGCTCCTGCGCGCGGCGCAGGTCGCCGAGGGATCCCTCACCCAGTGCCCGGTGAGCCCGCGCGACGCGCTCCGGCCGGCCGTCCGGGAGGGGGCGCACTCGGTGGTCTTCGCCCACAACCACCCGAGCGGCGATCCGAGCCCGAGCCTGGAGGACCAGGAGCTGACCGAGCGGCTCCGGGCCGCCGCCGACCTCGTCGGCGTCCTGGCGCGGGATCACGTCATCGTCGCCGCGGGGGGCTACTACTCGTTCGTCGAGGCGGGGCGCTGGCGGCGGTGAGCCGCGCCCTCGCCGCGGCGAGGAGCCGGGCGGCCTCCGGATCCCACCGGTCGAGCGTCGTCGCCCGCTCGAGCGAGGAGATCGCCTCCCGCGGGCGGCCCGCGGCGAGGAGGACCGCCCCGAGGCAGCGGTGGCCCGCGGCGGCGGCGCCGTCCCGGGCGATC
>JAJXSQ010000117.1 GCA_021784495.1 Myxococcales bacterium
CGGCCGCGCCGGCCCCTCCCGCCCGGCGGGCGCGGGCGGGCGCGCGCCCGCGCGCGAGGACGCGGCCGTGAACGTCCTGATCACCGGCGGCGCCGGCTTCATCGGCTCGAACCTGATCCGGTGGATCCTCCGCGAGCGACCGAGCTGGCGGGTCGTCGATCTCGACCGGCTCACCTACGCCGGCAACGCCGAGACGCTGGCCGACCTCGCCGGCCACCCCGCGCACCGCTTCGTCCGCGGGGACATCGGCAACGGCGAGCTGGTGGCCGACCTGCTGGCGACCGAGCGGATCGAGGCGATCCTCCACCTCGCCGCCGAGAGCCACGTCGACCGCTCCATCCTGCACGCCGCGGTCTTCGTGGAGACCAACGTCGCCGGCACCCAGGTCCTCCTCGACGCGGCCCGGGCCCACGGCGTCGCCCGCTTCCTCCAGGTCTCCACCGACGAGGTCTACGGCTCCCTCGGACCGACCGGCCTCTTCACCGAGGAGACGCCGCTGGCGCCGTCGTCGCCCTACTCGGCGTCGAAGGCCGGCGCCGATCTGCTGGCCCTCGCCTACGCCCGCACCTTCGGGCTCCCGGTCGTGGTGACCCGCTGCTCGAACAACTACGGCCCCTGGCAGTTCCCGGAGAAGCTCATCCCGCTCATGATCGCCAACGCCCTGCGCGACCGGCCGCTGCCGGTCTACGGCGACGGGCGGAACGTCCGCGACTGGATCCACGTCGAGGATCACTGCGCCGGCCTGGTCGCGGCGCTGGAGCGGGGACGGCCCGGCGAGGTCTACAACCTGGGCGCCTCCAGCGAGCGGGCGAACGTGGACATCGTCACCGCCATCCTCGACCGGCTCGGCAAGCCGCGCTCGCTCATCCAGCACGTCCCCGACCGGCTCGGCCACGACCGGCGCTACGCGATCGACTCGACGAAGGCGCGGCGGGAGCTCGGCTGGGCCCCGGCGCACGCGTTCGAGGAGTCGCTCGCCGCCACCGTCGCCTGGTACCAGGAGAACCGCGGCTGGTGGGAGCGGATCCTGAGCGGCGCCTACCGCGAGGCGGCCGGCGGCGCGCGGGGGGGCGCCGCGTGAGGGTGGCGGTCACCGGGGCCAACGGCCTCGTCGGGGGGGAGGCGGTGGCGCTCCTCGCGCCGGGGCACGACCTCCTCGCCATCGGGCGGGGGCCGTGCCGGCTCCCCCCCGGCCGCTACCGCTGGGCCCCGGTCGATCTCGCCGACGGGGGGGCGCTCGCCGCGGCGCTCGAGGCCTTCCGCCCCGAGGCGGTCCTCCACGCCGGCGCCCTCACCGACGTCGACGGCTGCGAGCGCGAGCCGGAGCTCGCCTGGCGGGTGAACGTCGGCGCCACCGAGCAGGCCGCGCGCGCCTGCCGGGCCCTCGGGGCGCGGCTCGTCGCCCTCTCGACCGACTACGTCTTCGACGGCGCCGCCGGGCCCTACGGGGAGGAGGACGTCCCCAACCCGCGGGGGGTCTACGCCCGGACGAAGCGCGCCGGGGAGGAGGCGGCCCTCCTGCTCGCGCCGGGCGCCGCGGTCGCCCGGGTCGCGGTCGTCTTCAGCGGCCGCGCCGGCGCCAAGGCGAACTTCGCCACCCAGGTCGTCGAGCGGCTGGCGCGGGGCGAGCCGGTCCGCGCCTTCTCGGACCAGCTCGTCTCGCCGACGCTCGCCGCCAGCGCCGCGGCGATGACCTGCGAGCTCCTCCTCGAGCACCGGCTGGAGGGGATCCTCCACGCCAGCGGCGCGACGGTCCTCGACCGGGTGGACTTCGCGCGCCGGGTCGCCGCGCGCTTCGGGCTCGCCGGCGAGATCGTCCCGGTCCGGACGGCCGACGTCCGCCTCCCCGCGCCCCGGCCGCTCCGCGGCGGCCTCCGCGTCGACCGCGCGGCGGCGCTGCTCCGGAACCGGCCGCTCGCGGTGGACGAGGCGATCGATCGCTTCCACGCCGAGTGGCTGGCGCGGGGATCGCCGCGGTGACGCCGGAGCTCGCGGCGCGGGTCGCCGCGGCGGCGGCGCTCCTGCGGGAGGGCGGGCTGGTCGCCTACCCGACCGAGACCTACTACGGCCTCGGCGCCCTCGCGGCCGACGCCGCGGCGATCGCCCGGCTGGCGCGGGCCAAGGGACGGCCCGACGGGCAGCCGCTGCCGCTCGTCGCCGCGGATCTCGAGCAGGTGCGGAGCGTCGCCGAGGTCGGGCCGCTCGCGGCCGCTCTGGCCGGGCGCTTCTGGCCCGGCCCGCTCACCCTCGTCCTCCCCGCGCGGGCGGGGCTGCCGGCCGCGGTCACCGGCGGCGGCGCGACCGTCGGGATCCGGATCCCGGGCGGCGAGCTGGCGCGGGAGCTCGCCCGGCTCGCCGGCGGCCCGATCGTCTCCACCAGCGCCAACCCGTCGGGCGGCCCGCCGCCGACCCGCGCGGCGGCGCTCGACCCGGCGCTCGCGGCGCGGCTCGACCTGGTGCTCGACGGCGGCGACACGCCCGGCGGGGCGCCGAGCACCGTGGTGGCGGTCGAGGGGCGCGCGCTCCGGCTGGTCCGCGCCGGGGCGGTTTCGTTCGAGCTGGTGGACGCCTTGCGCCGCGCCGCGGCGCCGATCTAGCGTGCACCCCCTCCGATGGCCGAGATCGTCCCATTCCGTGGCATCCGCTTCGCCGCGTCGCGGGGGAGGGAGCTCGGGCAGCTCCTCGCGCCGCCCTACGACCTCATCTCCCAGGAGCAGCGCGACGAGCTGCTGCGCCGGAGCCCCCACAACCTCGTCCACCTGACGCTCGGCGAGGACCGGTCGGGCGACGGACCGGAGACGAACCGGTACACCCGCGCCGCCGCCTCCTGGCGCGCCTGGCTCGCCGAGGGGGTGCTGCGGAGCGACCCCGCGCCGGCGCTCTACCCGCTCGAGCAGACCTTCTGGTCCCCCGACGGCCGGCAGCTCGTGCGCCGCGGCTTCCTGGCCGCGATCCGGCTCCACGAGTTCTCCGAGGGGATCATCGTCCCCCACGAGAAGACGCTCCTCGGCCCCAAGGCCGACCGGCTGGCGGTCCTGCGGACGGTGCGCGCCAACCTCTCGCCGATCTTCGGCCTCTATCGCGACGAGGCGCAGGCGACCGCGGGGGCCCTCGACCGCGCCTGCGCCGACGAGCCGGTGGCCGAGACCGACTCCGAGGACGGCGTCCACCAGCGGCTCTGGCGGGTGACGGACGGGGCGCGGATCGCCGCGCTGCAGGCGCTGGTCGAGGGGCAGCGGATCTTCATCGCCGACGGCCACCACCGCTACGAGACGGCCCTCCTCTACCGGAGCCAGCTCGACGCGGCGACGCCGGGGCTCCCCGCCGATGGCGGCCACCGCTACATCCTCGGCTTCCTCTGCCCGATGAGCGACCCCGGGCTGGTGATCTACCCGACCCATCGGCTCCTCTTCGGCCTGAAGGACTTCTCGCTGGCCTCCCTCCTCGCCCGGCTCGAGCCGTACTTCCGGATCGAGCCGATCGCCGAGAGCCTCCTCAAGGCCGCCGGGCGGGCCTGGGCGGTGGCGCGGCTGGGGGAGCACGCGGGCAAGGCCTCCGCCTTCCTCATGGTGAGCGCCGAGGACCGGCTGGCGCGGGTCCTCGTCCTCCGCGACGACGCCGACCTCTCCGGCGCCCGCCTGCCGGAGAACCCGACGCTCCGCGCCCTGGACGTCACCGTCCTCCACTCGCTCGTCCTCCAGCACCTGCTCGGCCTCTCGCCCGAGGCGCAGGAGAAGCAGGAGAACGTCACCTACGTCCGCGACGCGGGCGAGGCGGTGAACCGGGTCCTCTCCGGCGAGCACCCGGTCGGCTTCCTCCTCAACCCGACGCCCATGTGGCAGGTCGAGGCGGTGGGGGACGCCGGGGAGACGATGCCCCAGAAGAGCACCCTCTTCGCCCCCCGCCTCCAGAGCGGGCTGGTGATGCGCGCGATCGATCCCGCGGGCCCGCCGTAGCGCCGCGGGCGCTTTCCCGCGGCGCCGGGTTGGGCTAGAGATCCGCCATGCCCTTCCCGCAGGATCGCCCCCGCCGCCTCCGCCGGACCGAGGCGCTGCGCCGCCTCGTGCGCGAGACCACGCTCGCCCCCGACGACCTCGTCTGGCCGCTCTTCGCCGTCCCCGGGCAGCGGGTGCGGCGGCCGGTCTCGAGCATGCCCGGCGTCTTCCAGCTCTCGGTCGACGAGCTGGTGGCCGAGGCGCAGGCCGGGTTCGAGGCCGGGGTCCGGGCGGTGATCCTCTTCGGGGTCCCGGAGGCGAAGGACGCCGCCGGCTCGGGGGCGACCGACGACGACGGGATCATCCCGCGCGCGGTCCGGGCCCTCCGGGCGGCGCTCCCCGAGCTCCTGGTGATGACCGACGTCTGCCTCTGCGAGTACACCGACCACGGCCACTGCGGGGTGCTCGCCCCGCAGCGCGCCGGCGGGCCGGGGCAGGAGCTGACCGTCGACAACGACCGGACCCTCCCGCTCCTCGCGCGCGAGGCGGTGGCCCACGCCCGGGCCGGCGCCGACGTGATCGCGCCGTCGGACATGATGGACGGGCGGGTGGCCGCGATCCGGCGCGGCCTGGACGAGGCCGGCTTCGGCGAGGTGCCGATCCTCGCCTACGCCGCCAAGTTCGCGGGGGCCTTCTACGGCCCCTTCCGCGACGCGGCCGAGAGCGCCCCGGTCGCGGGCCCGGGGATCCCCTCGGACCGCCGCGGCTACCAGATGGACCCGGCCAACTGGCGGGAGGCGCTCCGGGAGGTGGCCCTCGACGTCGCCGAGGGGGCCGACATGGTGATGGTGAAGCCGGCCGTCCCCTACCTCGACGTCGTCCGGCTCGTGCGGGATCGGTTCGACCTGCCGCTCGCCGCGTACCACGTGTCCGGCGAGTACGCGATGATCAAGGCGGCCGCCGAGCGCGGCTGGATCGACGGCGAGAGGGTGCTGCTGGAGACGCTCCTCTGCGTCCGGCGCGCGGGCGCGGACTTCGTCCTGACCTACGGCGCGCGCGAGGTGGCGGCGACGCTGACCGGGCGGCGACGGTGAGCGGTCCGGGCCGCGTCGCCGATCCCTCCTTCCCGCGCCCGCGCCCGGACGCCGCCGGCGGGCCCTGAGCCATGGATCTCCCGGAGGCGGGCCGTCGCGAGGAGTCACCGTACCCGAAGGCCGATCTGACGCTCCGCGGCCTGGCGCGGCTGGCCGACTTCGCCATCGCCACCGGGGTGGCGCTCGGCGCGCGCGGCGTCGGGCCGCTCGTCGCCGCCCTCTACCTGCTCGTCGCCGACGGGCTCGTCCACGGGCAGTCGCCGGGGAAGCGGATCTTCGGCGTCCGGGCGGTCGTCCCGGCCCGCCGGGCCCCGGCGGGGATCCAGGAGTCGATCCTCCGGAACGCGCCCTTCGCGGTGGCGACCGTCTGCTGGGCGGTCCCGCTCCTCTGGCCCGCCTTCTTCGTCGTGGGGATCCCGATCCTCGCCGTCGAGGCCTGGAGGGTCTGGGACGAGCCGCTCGGCCGCCGCCTCGGCGACCGGCTCGCCGAGACCCAGGTCGTGGACGCGAAGGTGCTGGCGCGCGAGGAGCTGGGGCCGCGCCTCACGGCCGCGGCCGGGGGACCGCTCGACCCGCGGTCGGCCCACCCCCGCGCGGCGCGCCGGGGCGGCGCCGGCCGCTGACGGACCGGGGCGGGCCCGCGCCCTGGCTCAGGGCGACGGCCGGACGTACGGGACGTGCTCGGCGTCGAACGCGGCGTAGTCGCTGGTGAGCTCCTCGCCGGGCGCGATGTCGCGCAGCGCCACCGTCGTCCCCCCGCGATCGTCGCCGAAGTCGAGGCAGTTGGGGCGATCCTCGTGGTTGAAGAAGCGCGCGTCGTCGCCGCAGAGCACCCGCCGGCGGAGGACCCGGTCGAGGTAGCTGTACTTGAGGATCTGCTCCCGGGCCGGATGCGAGAGCGACGCCATGGCCTCCTCGTCGAGGAGGAGGTCGATCGCCGGGTTGAAGCGCCAGATCACCGTCCCCTTGGCGATGCGCTCGGCCGCGAAGAGCCCCACCCCGTGGATGGCGCTCGGGCGGAGCTCGGTCTTCACCAGCAGCATGTGGTCCAGCCCTCCGTTCTGGTCCGGCCCGGGCGGCGGGCAGGGTCTACATCGGTCGCGGCGGTCGTGCTAGACATGTCCACCCATTTTCCGGGCGCCTCGCCCGCGGAGGGATCATGGCCAACTCGAAGAGCAAGCACGTCCGGGTGAAGTCCCGCCGGCGCCAGCAGTGGAAGGCCCGCAAGGCCCGCCAGGCCGCGGCCCGCAAGGCCGCGCCGAAGAAGTAGCCGGAGGGAGGGCGCCGGTCCGGCCCGGCCTGTCGCGTCGGCGGGCACGCTAGAAGAGGAAGTCGAGGCCGACCTCGGGCCCGGTGAACCGGACCGCGGGGCCGGTCCGCGCGCTCCCGGCGAGGTCGAACCACCGCCAGCCGGCGGTCAGCCCGAGGGGGCCGCCGCGCACGGCGAGGGCCGCCGCCAGGTCCAGGGCCCGGACCGGCAGCGGCGTCCACCGGGCGTGCCCCTCGAGCCCGACCGGCCCGGCGAGCCCCATGCCCAGCGAGGCGCCGAGATCGGGGCCGAAGGAGATGGCGCCCGCGTACGGCTCGCCGGCGTAGCTCCCGCCGGTCGGCACCGTCAGCGCCGAGAGGCCGACCTCGGCGCGGAGCCGGAGGGAGCGGGCGTCGACGACGGCGTAGGTGAGGTGGGCGGTCGCGAGGCCGAGGACCGTCGTCGAGTCGAGCCCGTCCACCCAGGACCGCCCCCCGATCGAGAAGCCGTCGAAGGCCAGGGCGAGGCCGAGGCGGCGCCCCTCGAGGCCGAAGGCGAAGCCGCTGGCGGTGCCGGTCGCGCTGCCGGCGCCGGAGAGGCGCAGGCTGGTGACGCTCCGGTCCGGCACCCTCGGCGCCGACTCGGGGTAGGGCGGCGCCGACCAGAGCGGGTAGTAGCCCCACCCCCAGTCCCAGCCCCACCAGAACGGGACCGAGACCTCCGGGCCGAGATCGCCGGCGCCCCAGCGCCGCGCGGCG
>JAJXSQ010000118.1 GCA_021784495.1 Myxococcales bacterium
CGGCGCCGGCGACGGCCGCGCCGGCCCCGGCGGCCGGGTAGGGGCGGCGCGGGCGAGGGGAGCGACGCGATGTCCGGCGGGGCGATGCCCGAGCAGGGCGGCGGCAGGCGGCGGCGCAAGGCGCTCGACGCCGTCATCAACGTCGTCCCGGCGATCGATCTGCTCTCCTGCTGCATCTCCTTCCTCCTCTTCACCGCCGTCTGGACCCAGATCTCGCGCCTCCAGGTGCAGCAGCTCGGCACCGGCGCCGAGGCGGCGCAGCCCGACGCGCCGCGGGCGCTGCCGGTGACGCTGGTCGTCGGCGAGCGGGGGATGGCGCTGGCGGTCGGCGACGCGACCTACGACATCCCGAGCCTCGGCCGGAGCCCGGAGGGCGCCGTGGAGCAGGACCTGAAGGCGCTCGCCGGCCGGCTCAAGGAGGTCCGCGGCGAGTTCCCGGCGCAGGCCTCGATCGTCGTCTCCGCCGAGGACACCGTCCCCTACGGCGACCTGGTCGCGGTGATCGACGCCTGCCTCGGCGCCGGGCTGGTCCAGGTCTCGGTGACCGGGGCGCAGGGCTAGCGATGGCGATCGTCGAGCCCGGCAAGCGGCCGGCGCGCCGGTTCGAGCGCTCCCGGATCCTCGGCGGGAAGCTGCGCCGGGGGCGGCGGGACACCAACGCCGAGCTGAACGTCGTCCCCATGGTCGACATGATGACCATGCTGGTGATCTTCCTCCTGCAGCAGTTCAGCGCCACCGGCGAGGTGCTCTACATGCAGAAGGACATCCGCCTGCCCGACGCCCGCCACGGCCAGACGATCGAGATCGCGCCGACGGTCGCCATCTCGGCGGCGCAGATCGTCGTCACCGGCCAGAAGGTGGCCGACCTGGCCGACCTCGACCGGGATCCCGGCTACCTCGACGTCCCGGCGCTCGAGGAGCGGCTGCGCGACGAGAAGAAGCGCTGGGAGTTCATCCACCAGGCCGACCCCGACCGGAAGTGGGACGGGATCGTGAACATCCAGGCCGATCGGCGGATCCCGTTCCGCATCGTGAAGCGGGTCATGTACTCCTGCGGCGTCGCCGGCTACGCGAACCTGAACTTCGCCGCGCTCGACGCCGGGAAGGAGGCGGCGACCGCGCGCTGAGGCGCGCGTCCCGCCCTTTACAACCCGCCGGCCCGCCGGGTAGATTCCGCGCTCCCACCCGGCGGCGCTGCGCCGCCGTCGGCCGAAGGGCCCAGCTTTGCCGGGGAATCCAGGCGATCCGCAGGATCCCGACCTCCCCGGCCGCACGCTCACCGCCTCGAGGACACCGCGCCCGCCATGACCCTCCCATCGATCGTCAACTCGCTCGTCGTCGCCAGCGGCGGCGAGGCCAACCTCCACCTGCCGGACCTCCGCGCCGAGACCTTCCTCGGCGGCGCGGTCACCGGCTGGGCGCTGCTCGCCTCCGGGCTGGTGGTGGCGGCCCTCGGGCTCGCCTTCGGCCTCGGCATCTCGGCGCGGCTCCGCGACCTCCCGGTCCACCGCTCGATGCTCGAGATCTCCGAGCTCATCTACGAGACGGCCAAGACCTACCTGAAGACCCAGTTCAAGTTCATCGCCGTCCTCTGGGCCTTCATCGCGGTGATCATCGTCTTCTACTTCGGCGTCCTCTCCGAGGGCTTCGGGCCGGGGCGGGTGGCGATCATCCTCGCCTTCAGCCTGGTCGGCATCGCCGGCTCCTCCGGCGTGGCCTGGTTCGGCATCCGGGTCAACACCTACGCCAACAGCCGGACCGCCTTCGCCAGCCTCCGCGGCAAGCCCTACCCGACCTACGCCATCCCGCTCCAGGCCGGCATGTCGATCGGGACGATGCTGATCAGCGTCGAGCTGCTGATCATGCTCTTCATCCTGCTCTTCGTCTCCGGCGACCTGGCCGGCGCCTGCTTCATCGGCTTCGCCATCGGCGAGTCGCTGGGCGCGTCGGCGCTGCGCATCGCCGGCGGCATCTTCACCAAGATCGCCGACATCGGCTCCGATCTCATGAAGATCGTCTTCAAGATCAAGGAGGACGACGCGCGCAACCCCGGGGTGATCGCCGACTGCACCGGGGACAACGCCGGCGACTCGGTCGGCCCCTCGGCCGACGGCTTCGAGACCTACGGGGTCACCGGCGTCGCGCTCATCAGCTTCATCCTCCTGGCCATCGCCCCGGCCGGCATCCAGATCCAGCTCCTCGTCTGGATCTTCGCCATGCGGATCATGATGGTCATCGCCTCGGTCGTCTCCTACTGGATCAACGAGGCGATCGCCCGGGCCCGCTACGCCGACGCCGAGCACATGGACTTCGAGCAGCCGCTCACCCAGCTCGTCTGGCTCACCTCGGCCATCTCGGTGGGGCTCACCTTCGTCGTCTCCCGGCTCCTCATCCCCGAGCTGAACGGCGACCCGACCCTCTGGTGGAAGCTCTCGGCGATCATCACCTGCGGGACCCTCGCCGGCGCCATCATCCCGGAGGTGATCAAGGTCTTCACCTCGACCAACTCCCGCCACGTCCGCGAGGTGGTGACCGCCTCCAAGGAGGGCGGCGCCTCGCTCAACGTCCTCGCCGGCCTCACCGCCGGGAACTTCTCCGCCTTCTGGATGGGGCTGGTGATCGCCGTCCTCATGGGCGCCGCCTACCTGATCTCCACCTCCACCGGCTTCTCCGGGATCATGGCCGCCCCGGCGGTCTTCGCCTTCGGCCTGGTCGCCTTCGGCTTCCTGGGGATGGGGCCGGTCACCATCGCCGTCGACTCCTACGGCCCGGTGACCGACAACGCCCAGTCGGTCTACGAGCTCTCGCTCATCGAGAACGTCCCGGACGTGAAGGCCGAGGTGAAGCGCGACTTCGGCTTCGAGCCGGACTTCGAGAAGGGGAAGCAGTTCCTGGAGGAGAACGACGGCGCCGGCAACACCTTCAAGGCCACCGCCAAGCCGGTCCTGATCGGCACCGCCGTGGTCGGCGCCACCACCATGATCTTCTCGATCATCGTGACCATCGCCAAGGTCCAGGCCGGCGCCGGCCACGAGGCCGCCGGGATCGCCGACCTCACCCGGCTCCTCGCGGGGGTGGCGGGCAAGTTCTCGATCCTCGAGCCGACCTTCCTCCTCGGCCTCCTCCTCGGCGGCGCGGTGATCTACTGGTTCTCCGGCGCCTCCACCCAGGCCGTCTCCACCGGCGCCTACCGCGCCGTCGAGTTCATCAAGCGGAACATCAAGCTCGAGGGGGTGGAGAAGGCGAGCGTCGAGGACTCGAAGAAGGTCGTCGAGATCTGCACCCGGTACGCGCAGAAGGGGATGTGGAACATCTTCATGGTGGTCTTCTTCGCCACCCTCTCCTTCGCCTTCCTCGACGAGTTCTTCTTCATCGGGTACCTCATCTCCATCGCCTTCTTCGGCCTCTTCCAGGCGGTCTTCATGGCCAACGCCGGCGGCGCCTGGGACAACGCCAAGAAGGTGGTGGAGACCGAGCTGAAGGCCAAGGGGACCCCGCTCCACGACGCCTGCGTCGTCGGCGACACCGTCGGCGACCCCTTCAAGGACACCTCCTCGGTGGCCATGAACCCGGTCATCAAGTTCACCACCCTCTTCGGCCTCCTCGCCGTCGAGCTCGCCCTCCAGATGACCGCGGCCGGGCAGGGCGGGCTGCGCCTGGCCCTCTCCTTCGCCTTCCTCGCGGTCATGCTGGTCTTCGTCTACCGGTCCTTCTACGGGATGCGGATCGAGTCGGAGGAGGCGGCCCCGGCGGCGGCGACGGTCCCGGCCCGCTGATGGCGCGCCCGCGAGGCTGAGCGGTGGCCGCGGGGAGCGACCCTCCGCGGAGCCCGGGGTCGGCGCTCGCCCGCGCGTGCGCCGCCCTCAAGGTCTTCCCCCTGCCCGGCGTGGTCCTCCTGCCGGGCGGGCCGACCTCCTTCCACCTGTTCGAGCCGCGCTACCGGGCGCTCGCCGCGGCGGCGCTGGCCGGCGATCGGGTGATGGCGGTGGCGACCCTCGCCGACGCCGGCCGGGCCGGGGAGGAGCGGCCGCCGCTCCTCCCGGTGGCCGGGGCCGGGGTGATCGTCGCCGAGCAGGCGAACGAGGACGGCACCTACGACCTGGTCCTCCAGGCCGCGGCGCGGGTGCGGCTCGTCGAGGAGCTCGAGCGCGGCGCGCCCTACCGCGAGTTCCGGGCCGAGCTCCTCGAGGACGCCTACCCGGCCGGGGGCGCGGCGCCGCTCCAGGCGGACCTGGAAGCGATCGGGCAGCTCGTCTTCGAGCTGGCCGGGCTCCTCCCGGCGGAGTCGGGCGCTGGCCGGCTCGCCGAGGCGGTCTCCCGGCTGCGCGACCCCGGCGCGATCGCCGACCTGGTGGCGGCGGCCGCCGTCTCCGAGCCCGGGCCGCGGTACCGGATCCTGGAGACCGCCGCGGTGGCCGAGCGGCTCGGCCTGGTGAAGGAGGAGGTCGCCGGGGTGGTCCTGCTCCTCTCGCAGGGGCGCGGACCGCGGGCCTGACGACGGCCCCCGGGGCCGCGCAGGTAGGGGCGCCACCGACACCGGGGAGCCGTCGCGGCCCCTTGACCCAGGGTCACCGGGGCGGGTGATGGTGACACCGCCAGTGATCCGCTAGCTTCGGGCGCGCTGGAGCTGGTGGCGGGCCGCCGCGGTCGCGGGGCCCGCGCGTCGGTCGACCCGCCCCGAGGACACGACATGGCTCACGCGCCGCCCCGCTCCGCCGCGCTCCGCGCCGGCCTGCTCGCCGCCGCCCTCCTCGCCGCCGCCCCGGCGCGCGCGCAGTTCCCCATCACCGAGAACTTCGAGGGGAGCAGCGCGCCGAGCTGGACGCTCACCGGCAACGCGACCCTCACCGGGGGCACCATCGACCCGGCCGGGCAGGGCTGGCTGCGGCTCACCGACAACGGCGACAGCGAGCGCGGCTCGGCGGTCTACGACACCGCCTTCCCCTCCTCGACCGGCATCGCCGTCTCCTTCGACTACGCCGACTACGGCGGCACCGGGGCCGACGGCTTCTCCTTCTACCTGATCGACGGCGCGACCACGACCCCGACCCTCGGCCAGCCGGGCGGGGGGCTCGGCTACTCGGACTCGATGAGCAGCTGCGGCGGCGCGCCGTCGCTGCCGGGGGTCACCAACGGCTACGTCGGCATCGGCTTCGACGAGTACGGGAACTTCTCCAACTGCCAGTACGGGTACGGGGGGCCGGTGAACGGCACCACCGTCCCGCAGTCGGTGGTGATCCGCGGCTCCGGCGCCGGCGGCACGTCGTCCGCCGACCGGTACGACTACGCCTACCTCTCGGGGGTCCAGCTCTCCGGCGCACCGTTCAGCACGACGGTGGACGGGGTGCCGCGCGCCAGCGCGCGCCACGTGAAGATCTCGGTCGTGAACCAGGTGATCACCGTCCTGATGGACTTCGGCGCGGGCTACCAGACCGTCGTGAACGGGTTCAACCTGGCGGGCGCGGCGCACCAGGTGGCGCTCCCGGCCACCTTCAAGATGGGCTTCTCGGCGTCGACCGGGGCGGCGAACAACTACCACGAGCTGCGCAACCTCGTCGTCGCGCAGCCGGCGAACCTCTCGATCGCCCAGACAGTCTCGCCGGCGACGGTGGCGGTCGGCGGGACGGTCACCTACACGGTGACGGTGACCAACGACGCGACCAACGTCGTGGACGGGGCCACCTTCGCCGACGCGATCCCGGCCGGGCTCACCGGCGTCACCTGGACGGCGACGGCGTCGGGGGGCGCCACGCTGGGGGCGACGAGCGGCGCGGGGAACGCGGTCTCGACCACGGCGAACTTCCCCAGGGGCTCCTCGGTCACCTTCACCATCACCGGGACGGCGAGCGCGGCGGCGGGGGGGGCGGTGCTCACCAACACGGCGACGATCACCCCGCCCTCGAGCATCACCGACCTCGTCTCCAACACCGCCACCACCCCGGTGACCGTGAGCCAGATGTCGACGCAGACGGCGCTCGCGGTCTCCCCGGCGGCGGCGGTCTGGGGGCAGCCGGTGACCCTCACCGCCACGGTGACGGCGCCGGCGCCCGGGAGCGGGACGCCCTCGGGGACGATCACCTTCGAGGACGGGGGGACGGCGATCGGGACCGGCGCGCTCTCCTCCGGCGTCGCGACCCTGACCACCGCGTCGCTCGCGGTGGGGACCCACGCGCTGACCGCGGTCTACGGCGGCGCGGCGGCCTACGCCGGGAGCGCGAGCCCGGCACCGAGCACGACGGTGGCCCAGGCGGCGAGCGCCGCGACCGCTTCGAGCGGCCTCGACCCGTCGCTGGTCGGCGAGGGGGTGACCTTCACCGCGACGGTGACCGCGGCGGCGCCCGGCGCCGGGACGCCGACCGGGACGGTGACCTTCCTCGACGGCGCCGTCGGGATCGGGACGGCGACGCTCTCCGGCGGGGTCGCGACCTTCACCACCACCGGCCTCGCCGCCGGCAGCCACGCCATCTCGGTGAGCTACCCCGGCGACGCGAACTTCACCTCGAGCGGGAGCGCGCCCCTCTCCCAGACGGTCTCGAAGGGGAGCGCGGCGGTCGCCGTGACCTCGTCGCTGTCCCCCTCGACCTACGGGACGGCGGTGACCTACACCGCACGCGTCTCGGCGGTGGCGCCGGCGGCCGGGACGCCGACCGGGACGGTGACCTTCACCGACGGGGGGACGACGCTCGGGACCGCGACGCTCTCCGGGGGCGCGGCCGCGATCACCTCGGCGCTCGCCCCGGCGGGGGTGACCACCGTCACCGCGACGTACGGGGGCGACCTCTCCTTCGGCGCCGCGGTCGGGACGGTGAGCCAGGCGGTGAACCGGGCGGCGGCGGCGGTGGCGCTGGCGCTCTCGCCGGCGGCGCCGGTCACCGGCCAGGCGGTGACGCTGACGGCGACGGTGACCGGGGCGGGGTCGACGCCGACCGGGACGGTGACCTTCACCGACGGGGGGACGACGCTCGGGACCGGGACGCTCGACGGGAGCGGCAAGGCGACGCTCACCACCTCGGCGCTCGCGGTGGGGGCGCACGC
>JAJXSQ010000119.1 GCA_021784495.1 Myxococcales bacterium
GAGCGCGTGGCCGCCGGCCACGTCGTGGGCGTCGAGCGGCTGGAGCGAGGCCGCGGCCGCCGCCTCGCCGGCGGCGACCAGCGCCAGCCGGTAGGCGATCGACGCGACCGGGAGGAAGCGCGCCGGGGCCGTCGCCAGCGCGCTCGCCTCCGGCTGCTCGGCGGAGGAGGGCGAGAGCAGGACGAGATCCCCCGCCGCGAGCGGGCCGCGCGGCGCGAGCTCCGGGAGGGGGCGGCCGTTGCGGGTGACCGGGCCGAGCCCCTCGGCCCAGGCGAAGAGGTCCTCGCCGCCGAGGGGGGCCGAGTGGGCGAGCACGACCCCGAGCACCGGCAGCCCGCCGCGCAGCAGGGCGATGGAGATCGAGGCGCCGCGCCGGCCGAGCAGGAAGTGGCGGGTGCCGTCGTTGGGATCGACCACCCAGGCGTGGAGCTCGGGGTCCCGGGGGGCGACCGGGTGCTCCGCGTCCTCCTCGCCGACGAAGCCGTGGTCCGGGAAGTGGCCGAGCAGCCGCTCGCGCACCGCGACCTCGGCCTCGAGGTCGGCGGGGCAGTGCTCGCCGCCGCCGCGCGGTCCGCCCGCGCGCGCGAACTCGGCGGAGAGGATCGCCGCCGCGGCGCGCGCCGCCTCGATGGCGAGCTCCAGGGCGCGCAGGTAGCGCCCGGAGGGCGGCGCGGCGCCGGGCGCGGGGCTGGAACCGGTGCGGCTCACCGGGCGAGTCTACGACGCGCGGGGCGTCGCGGTCGCGCCCGGCGTGGCCGAAAAATGGAGCGGCCCGGACCGCCTGAGCGGTCCGGGCCTGGGTCCCCCCTCCTCGGTGGAGGAGGACTACTTGCCGATGTTCGAGAGCGTCGCCTGGAGCGCGTTCAGCACGAAGAGCGGGTTGTGCGCGCCGTTCGAACGGTCGTTCTGGAGCGACACGACGTTCCAGAGCCCCTTGGCGAGGTTCTGGTCACCGGTCACCGCGCCCACCGGGACGATGAGCCCGAGGGTGGTGGTCGGATCGGTGAGGTTGGCCGCCTGGAAGGAGACGCTGCTCACCGTCGCCGTCGTCGCCGCCGTGTCGTTGCAGGTCATCGTGACCGGCGTCGGGTAGTTGAAGGTGAGGCCGCTCTGCCCGCCCTCGTCGATGATCTGGACGCCCGGGACCCCGGCCGCGTCGGCCGGCGGGACCGTGATGGTGCAGGTATACGGGGCCGCGGGGAAGGCCAGGGTGTTGGTGCCCGAGGTGTAGGTCCCCTCACCGCCCACCGCGTAGGTGTTGGAGGTGGACGCGGTGTTGAGGATCGACAGCACCCGCACCTCCGCCGCCTGGCGGACGAGCTCCATCTGACCGGCGAACTCGCCGAAGAGCTGGTCGCCCGAGCCGCCGGAGTGGCAGTTCGCGCAGACCGTCGAGTCGAGCCGGAAGGAGTGGTTGGTGTTCGTCTTCACGATCCCGGCCGCGGCGTAGGTGCCGTGGCAGCCGAAGCAGGTGTCGGCCACCGCCGCCAGGTGCGGAGAGACCTGGCCGGCCACCGACAGATCGCCCATGAAGTAGAGGTTCTTCCCCATGAGCATGTCGGTCTGGGGACCCTCGTGCGGAGCGCCGAGGCCGGCGCGCGGCGTGGCGTCGTCGACCTTCCCGCGGCGCCCCTGGTGGCAGACCATGCAGAGCTGGCCGGCGCCGGCGCCGGAGACGGTGTAGCCGTTCTCCAGGGCGACCGAGGCGATCCCGTCCATCCGGGTGCCGGTGGTGTGCGGGTCATGGCAGGCCTGGCAGGTCTGCGGCTCGGCGACGGCGGGGGTCGGCGTCACGATGTTGGTGCCGGAGGCGATCGAGAAGCTCGAGTCGGCCCAGCTCGCGAAGCCCTGCGCCGAGTGGCACTTGGCGCCGCAGGAGGTGCCCGGCCCGCTGGCCGTCCCCTGGGTCCGGTTGGCGTGGCCGTAGCCGGTCACCGGGTTGAGGTTCGACCAGAGCTGGACCTTGTCGTGGTTGGTCGGGGCGTCGTGGCAGTAGGCGCAGGTCTCCATCGAGTAGACCGGCTGCGGCGCGGCCGCCAGGCCGCCACCTCCGGTGTGGGCCGAGAGCGGCCCGTGGCAGCTCTCGCAGCCGATGCCGGCGTAGGCCTTGAGGCCGAGCGGGTTGACGGCGGTCGTGGGGACGTTGTTGGTGGTCGACGCGTACCGGGTGTCGTCGACGGTCGAGTTGTTCGGGAAGGTCCAGCCGTCGGCGTTGGCGACGTCCTTGAAGCCGTTGTCGCCGACCGCCGGGTT
This sequence comes from Myxococcales bacterium, assembly GCA_021784495.1. Lineage (GTDB taxonomy): Bacteria > Myxococcota > Myxococcia > Myxococcales > Anaeromyxobacteraceae > JADKCZ01. The sequence goes on from JAJXSQ010000119.1 coordinate 2,254, forward strand.
GGTGTAGCCGACCGTGTGGCAGGCGACGCAGAACTCCGCGTAGTGCGACCCCTCGCGGCCGTTCACGCCCTGGGCGAAGAGGGTGTCGTTGCCGAAGATCAGCTGGTTCAGGGTGGCCGGGATCGAGGCCGGGCTCTGCCAGTAGAAGTTGCCGTGGGCCGAGGCCGACCAGTCGGCGAACTTGCCGGCGAGGTTGATGGCGGCGGGGCTGCCGGTCCCGTGGCAGACGCCGCAGCTCGGGTTCGCGCCGACGTAGCTGGAGGCGGTCACGGTGAAGGTGGTGTTGCCGTTGGAGACGACGTAGTTGCCGGCCACGTCGGGGATGAAGTACGGGTCGGCGGTGCTGGCGCCGGAGAGGATGGCGCTGGATCCGGTGGGCTTGGTGAGCGTGTAGGCGGCGGTCGGCGCCGGGTCGTGCGCGATGACCATGAGCCCCACCGGCGCGACGGGGTTCCCCTGGCTGAGCGAGGTCGGGATCGCCGCGACCACCGCCTTGCCGACGTAGCCGGCCGAGTCGGTCACGGTGACGTTGAAGTTGTAGGTCATCAGCTTCCGCTGGTCGGAGGAGACGCCGATGAACTGCGGGCGGGCGCTGGCCCCCATCGGATAGTTGAGCGTCGCCGCGCCGCGGGCGTTGGCGGCCAGGAAGGCGGGCGTGGTCATCCCGGCGGCGATGTTGGCGAGCGAGTCCATGGTCACGGTGGGCGAGGTCGCGCTGGCGCTCGAGAGCGCGAGGACCGTCGGGTTGGTCGCCGCCGGCGCCCAGGCGTAGGTGTACGGGGGGGTGCCGCCGCTCACCGTGACGGCGAGCGTGGCGGTGTTGCCGAAGCCGACGTTCGGCCCGGCGACCGGGGCGACCTTCACCGGGCTGATGGCGGTGAGCAGCTGGGAGACGTTGTACGGGGCCGAGCTGGCCACGACGGTGATCCCGGTGAGCGTGACCGGCGCGTACTGGGTCGAGCCGGGGGCGATGGCGACGCTGTAGGTGCCCACCGGGAGGGAGAGCGAGTAGGTGCCGTCGGCGGCGGTCGTGGTCGAGGAGGCGACGGCGCCGTTCACGAGCGCCTGCACGGTGACGCCGGTCGCCGGCAGCGCGGTGCCGGTCGGGGTGATCTTGAAGGTGAGGGTGCCGGCGATCGTGCCGGTGCTCAGGCCGGCCGCGCCGGTCGGCCCGGTCAGGCCGGTCGCGCCGGTCGATCCGGCGGGGCCGGTCTTTCCGGTGCATCCGACGGCGGCGGCGGCGGCGATCGCCACCAGCGCCATCCTGCTCTTCTTCCAGGTTTGCATGGTCTTCTCTCTCCCGGTTGAACGGGGTCTCGCGTGCTGGATCGATCCTGCGGCCGACGTGGCCGGTGGGGTCGCCGGTGGGGATAGCTTGCGGCGTGCCACCGGAAGCGCGCGAGGCGCGGCAGAAGCGCGCATCCGGAATTTCGCCGCTGCCGCAATGTTGACGGCGCGGCAAATTGAAGCGGCAGGTAAATACGTTCGGTGTTCCAGCGGTCTGGCGCCATCGTGAAGCGCCGACGAGCTGCGGCGTCCCGCCCCGGAGATTCGCTCGGTCGAACTACTCAACGTCGCCGCAACATTGCTTCGCAGTCGGGTCGGCAGCGTCACGGCGGGGTGCGAGTAAAGAACCACCCCACCCCCAGGAAACTGGGTGAAATCACCCGCCGCGCGGACCGGAGTCGAGCCGCCGCTCGATCGCCTCGGCCACGGTCCGCAGGCACCGCACCCGGGCCCAGCGCTTCTCCTCGGCCTCGACGATCGTCCAGGGGGCGTGGGGAGAGGAGGTCCGGGCGAGCATGTCGTGGACCGCGGCGCGGTAGTCGCGCCAGCGCGCCCGGTTCCGCCAGTCCTCGTCGGTGATCTTGTAGCGGCGCGCCGGGTCGCGCTCCCGGTCGCGGAAGCGGCGGAGCTGCTCGGCGCGCGAGATCTCGAGCCAGAACTTGACGACCACCGCCCCGGCCGCGGTGAGGGTCCGCTCGAAGTCGACGATCTCCTCGTAGGCGCGCCGCCAGGCCGGCTCGGGCGCGAACCCCTCGACCCGCTCGACCAGGACCCGGCCGTACCAGGTCCGGTCGAAGATCGCGAAGTGGCCGGCGGCCGGGAGGCGTCGCCAGAAGCGCCAGAGGTAGTGGTGGGTCGCGTCCTCGCCCGCGGGGGCGGCGATCGGGTGGACGACGTAGCCGCGCGGATCGAGCGGACCGGCGAGCCGCTTGATGGCCCCCCCCTTCCCGGCGGCGTCCCAGCCCTCGAAGCCGATCACCACCGGGACGCGGGCCTGGTGGCAGGCGACCTCGAGCGCGCGCAGCCGCGTCTGCCAGCGGTCGAGCAGCGCCTGGTAGCGGGCCTCGGGGAGCGAGCGCGACAGGTCCACCCCGGCGAGGGGAGCGCCGGGCGCGCGCCGCGCGCGGCGAGCCGGCGCCTTCCGGGCGGCGGTCGCGACCCCGCGGGCGTGGTGCGCCTCGAGCGCCCGCTCGAGCGCCTCGGCGAGCACCTCGAAGACGCGGACCCGCCGGTAGCGCCGGTCCGTCGCGGGGACGACCGTCCAGGGCGCCCAGGCGGTGTGGGTCCGCGCGAGCATCTCCTCGGCGGCGGCCCGGTGCTCGGCGTACCGGCGGTTGGCCTTCCAGTCCCGCCGGGTGACCCGCCAGGCCTGGAGCTCGCTCGCCTCCATCTTGCCGAGCCGGCGGCGCTGCTCGGCCCGCGAGAGGTGGAGGAAGATCTTCACGAAGACCGCGCCGTCGTCGGCCAGCGCCTTCTCGAAGCGGTTGATCTCGTCGTACCCGGCGCCCCAGATCCGGCGCGGGACCTCCCGGTCCACCCGCTCCCCGAGCACCCGCCCGTACCAGGAGCGGTCGAAGATGGCCATCGCCCCCCGCTCCGGCGCCCGCAACCAGAAGCGCCAGAGGAAGGGCCGGCTCGACTCCTCCTCGGTCGGCGGTCGGGTGAAGTGGACCTGGTAGCCGCGCGGGTCGAGCCGCCCGACCATCTTCTCGATGGCGTCCCCCTTCCCGGCGGCGTCCCAGCCCTCGAGGACCACCACCACCGGGACGCCGGCCTCGTAGACCGAGCGCTGGAGGGCGGAGAGGCGATCGCGGAGCGGCTGGTAGCTCCGCTCGTAGGTGGCGCGATCGAGCTTCCGCTTCAGGTCGACGGTCTCGAGCATGTGACCCCCGCGCGATGATACCCCCCACGCGCCGCCGCGGCGGCGAGGGCCCCGGGCAGGTCAGTCGCGCGCCGCGACGGCGTAGACCGCCCCGCCGTCGCCGCAGTCGAAGCGGAGCCGGAACCGCTCCGGATGGGCCTGGACGAGCGCCGCGCCGCCGCCGCCGGGGCCGATCGCCAGGAAGCGGGCCCCGGAGCGCGCGAGCTCGGCCTCGAGCGCCGGGAGCGGGATCCGGTCGGTGAGCCGGACGACCCGGCTCGACAGGTCGGGGCGCCAGAGCCGGTGCGGCATCTCCAGCTCGCCGTCGAAGGCGACGACGTCGCCGGGGCGGAGGTCGGCCTGCAGATCGAGGTAGCGCCCCTGGCAGTCGTCCGGCCCGACCGCGCGCGCCCGCTCGGCCCAGCTCATCCCGGCGTAGGAGAGGAGGGGCGGGCCGTCGCCGGTCAGGCCGGGGAGGGCGAGGGCCAGGCCGGCGGCGCCGGCGAGCGCGCTCCAGCCGAGCGCCGCCCGCCGGAGCCCCGGCGCGAGATCGCGGAGGCCCGCCGCGGCGAGGGCGAGACAGAGGGCCGGGAGGGCCGCGGTGTACCGGGCGATGGCCGGGTCGGGGACGGCGAGCGCGGCGGCGACGAGCGGGAGCGCGGCGCGGGCCGGCGCGCGCCGGAGGGCCCAGAGGGCGCCCGGGAGCGCCGCGAGCGCGAACTGCGGGCCGAAGCCCCCGACCCGCATGTCGAAGGCCGGCACCGGCGGGGCGAGGCTCGCCCAGGAGCGCAGGACGCGCCAGGGGAGCGGCCCGGTGAGCCGCGGGGCGAGCGGCGCGGAGGTGAGGAGCGTCGTCACGTCGTGGAGCCCGGGGAGGTGGATGGGGCCGAGGGTGATGGCCACCGGCCAGACGGGGTTCCCGTGGCTCCAGAGCTCCCGGAGGTAGCTCTCCCCTCCGATGGCCACGATCGCGAGGGTGCCGAGCGCGGTCCACGCCGCGCCCGCCCGGCCGGCGCGCGCCGCGAGGACGAGCCAGAGGACGGCGGCGGCGAGCGGCGCGGTCGGCTTGGTGCCGAGGAGGAGGCCGATGGCGACCGCCGCCAGGAGCTGCCGCGCCGGGCGGTCGGCCGCGAGGAGGAAGGCGCCGGCGGCCAGGAGGTAGGCGGCGGTGGCGACGTCGACGTAGTCGGTCGGGAGCTGGAGGAAGATGGCCGGGGCCGCGAGCCAGAGGGCGCCGGCGGCCAGCGCGTCGCCCCGCCGGGCGCCGAGCCGCCGGGCGATGGCCGCCGCCGCCGCGGCGCCGAGCAGGCCGAGCGGGAGCTGCCCGAGGTCGGCGAGCCGGTCGTCCGGGAGGAGGAGCCGGAGGCCGAGGTAGAGGAGCTCGCCGCCGTGCGGGTAGGTGCCGATGTAGGGGGCGTCCCAGGGGTGGGCGCGCAGCGAGTGGTCCTGGAGGGCGAGGTCGACGAAGGGGAGGTGGTAGCCGAGCGAGTCCCACTGCCAGATGGGGAGCCACCAGGCGGCGAGGAGCGCGACGGCGACCGCGGCGGCGCCGACGGCGAGCGCCGGCGCCGCCTCCGGGGAGAGGGCCCGGTCGTTCGGCGCGTCCGGGGCGCCCGCCGCGCGGCCCCC
>JAJXSQ010000120.1 GCA_021784495.1 Myxococcales bacterium
CCCGTGCCCCGCCGATGCCCACCGCCCGCGCTCCTCGCGCTCCTCGCGCTCGCCGCCGGGCCGGCGGCGGCGCGCACCGAGCTGGGGGCGCCCGCCGGCGCCGCCGACGCGACCGTGGGGTGCATGTTCCCGATGACCGGCCGCTCCGGGATCTACGGCCGGGACGCCGTCGGCGGGATCCGGGTGGCGCTGGAGCGGCTGGCGCACGCCGAGCGGGGGGCGCCGCGGCTGCGGGTCATCGTCGACGACTCCCGCTCCAAGGCGGCCTACGCCGTCCGGCTCGCCGAGGACTTCATCCGCCGCGACGGCGCGCGCTTCCTCTGCGGGGTCGTGAGCAGCGGCGTCGGCCTGGCCGTCAGCCACCTCGCCGCCGAGCGCCCGGTGATCTTCGTCGGCACCGACCACGCCTCCTCCCGGCTCACCATCGAGGAGTTCCACCGCCACTACTTCCGCGTGTCGAGCGACACCTACGCCTCGATGGCGGCCGGGGCGCGGTACCTGACCGACCTGCGGCGCCGGAGCCCCTGGCGGCGCGTCGCCTTCATCGGCCCCGACTACGACTACGGCCACGTGTCGCTGCTCGACCTGCGGGCCAGCCTCGACCGGCTGGGGACGCCCTACGAGCTGGTCGGCGAGTTCTGGCCGAAGCTGTACGAGCCGGACTACACCGCCTACCTCCGCGCCATCGCCGCGGCGCGCCCGGACGTGGTGGTGGTGGCGCTCTGGGGCGGCGACTTCCTCGCCTTCCTCCGCCAGGCGGCGACCACCGACCTGCTCCAGCACGCGCGGCTCGCGAACTTCGACACCGGCGGGAACTACGACGTCATGGTGGCGCTCGGCGACCACCCGCCGCCCGGGCTGATCCTCTCCGCCCGCCACCACGACAACTGGCCCGACACGCCGCTCAACCGCTGGTTCGTCGAGACCTTCCACCGGCTGGAGGGGCGGTACCCGACCTACGCGGCCGAGGGGGCCTACGCCGGGATCATGGCGATCGCCGGGGCGGTCCGCCGGGCCGGGGGCGCCGGCGACGTGGAGCGGCTCGTCCGCGCGCTGGAGGGGCTGCGGCTCGAGCTGCCGAAGGACCCGGCCGGCTTCACCTCGACCATCGATCCCGCCACCCACCAGATCTCGCAGGTGCAGGCGATCGGCGAGGTGGTCCCGGACGATCGCTTCCCGCCGGCGCGGGTGATGCTCGGCCACTGGGTCGCCTACGGCGCCGCCGAGCTCGCGCCGCCGGCCGCGGTGGTCGCCGCCCGGCGGGCGAGGGCCCGGAGCGGGGCGGCCACGGTGCAGCCGGAGGCGGGCCGGACCGCCGCCGGCTGGAGCGCAGCGCTCCGGACCCAGAGCCGAGGAGAGCCATGACCAGAACCCCGCGCAGCCTCGCCGTGTCGATCGTCGCCCTGTCCCTCTCCCTCGCCGCGCCCCGACCGGCCGCGGCGCAGGCGCCCCCCGCGGAGGCGCGCCCGTTCCGGCTCGGCGTCGTCACCTTCCTCTCGGGCGCGGCCGCCGGCCCCTTCGGCGTGCCGGCGCGGAACGCCGCCGAGGTGCTGGTCGAGGCGCTGAACGCCGGGAAGGGGCCGGCCCCGTACGCCGCCCGGGGGCTGGGCGGCCGCCCGATCGAGCTGGTCTTCATCGACGAGGCGGGCGGCACGACCAAGCAGGTGAGCGAGTTCCGCGACCTCGTCCAGCGCCAGGGCGTCGACGCCGTCGTCGGCTACATCTCCAGCGGCGACTGCCTCGCGGTCGCCCCGGTGGCCGAGGAGCTGAAGCGGCTCACCATCTTCTTCGACTGCGGCACCCCCCGGATCTTCGAGGACGCCTCCTACCGGTACGTCTTCCGGACCTCGGGCCACTCCACCATGGACAACGCCGCCGCCGCCCTCTACGTCACCGAGCTCCTGCCGAACGCCCGGAAGATCGCCGGCATCAACCAGAACTACGCCTGGGGCCAGGACTCCTGGAGCGACTTCTCCGCCGCGATGACCGCGCTGCGGCCCGGGGTCGAGGTGACCACCTCGCAGATGCCCAAGCTCCTGGCCGGCCAGTACGGCGCCGAGATCTCGGCGATCATGGCCGGGCGCCCGGACGTGGTCCACTCGAGCTTCTGGGGCGGCGACCTGGACGCCTTCGTCCTCCAGGCCGTCCCGCGCGGCGCGCTGCGCCGGACCACCGCCGTCCTGACCTGCGGCGAGACCGCGACCCACAAGCTCGCCGGGCAGATCCCGGACGGCACGATCATCGGCGCGCGCGGGCCGCACGGCGAGTACGCGCCGGACAACGCCCTGAACCGCTGGTTCCGCGCCTCCTACCAGGACCGCTTCGTCCTCACCCCCAACTACCCCGCCTACCACATGGCCCAGGCGATCCTCGGGCTGAAGGCGGCCTACGAGAAGGCGCAGGCGGGGCGCGCCGCGGCGCCGTCGCAGGACGAGGTCCTGGCCTCCCTGACCGGGCTCACCTTCGCCACCCCGAGCGGCGACATCCGGATGGCGCTCGGGAAGGGGCACCAGGCGGTCGAGGGGACGGTCTACGGCATGGCGAAGACCGTCGGCGGGAAGCTCACCTTCGTCAACGTCCGGCGCTACCCGGCGGAGCGGGTGAACCCGCCCGAGGGGGTGAAGAGCGCCGACTGGATCCGGACCCTGACCGCCTCGCCGCGGTGAGCGCGCCCCCCGCCGCCGTCCCCGGGCCCCGACCGTGAGCACGCTCGCCGCCGTCCTCGCCGACGGGATGATCTACGCCGCCTGGCTCTTCCTGATCGCCGCCGGGCTGACGATGATCTACGGCGTCATGCGCATCCTCAACATGGCGCACGGCAGCCTCTACACGCTCGGGGCCTACACCGCCGCCTCCCTGGTGGGCGCCTGGCTCCGCGGCGGGCACCCGCCGCTGGGGAGCTTCCTGGTGCTCGGGGCGGCCGCGCTCCTCGTCGGGCTGGTGGTCGGCCCGATCGTCGAGCGCGGCCTCCTGCGGTTCACCTACGGGCGCGACGAGGTGGTGCTGGTGCTCGTCACCTACGCCCTCTTCCTCATCCTCGAGGACCTGGTGAAGCTGGTCTGGGGCGTCGAGTCCTACTACGTCACCGAGCCCTACGGCCTGCTCGGGACGGTCGACCTGGGCCCGCTCACCTACCCGATCTACAGCGGGCTCGTCGTCCTGGCGGCGATCGCCGTCGGCCTGGCGCTGCGCTGGGGGATCGAGCGCACCCGCGCCGGGAAGCTCCTGGTCGCGGTGATCCACGACCGCGAGGTGAGCGCCGCGCTCGGGATCGACGTGTCGCGGGTCTTCCTGGTCACCTTCACGGTGGGGACCACCCTGGCGGCGCTGGGCGGCGCGCTCACCGCGCCGACGGTCGCGGTGGTCCCGGGGATGGGGGTGGAGGTGATCGTCCTCGCCTTCGCGGTGGTGGTGATCGGCGGGCTGGGGAGCGTGCCGGGCGCGGCGCTGGGCGCGGTGCTGGTCGGCCTGGTGCGCTCCGCGGCGGTCCACCTCCTCCCCCAGCTCGAGCTCTTCAGCATCTACCTGGTCATGGCGCTGGTGCTCGCGGTGCGGCCGCGCGGGCTCTTCGTCGCGGCCGAGGCCCGGAAGATATGAGCGACGCCCGCCGCACCGCCCTCGGCCTCCTCGCCGCGTTCGCCGTCGCGGTCGCCGCCGCCCCGCTCCTCCCGCGCTGGGCGCTCTTCCTCGTGGCCGTGGCGCTCGGGCGGGGGCTGGTCGCCCTCGGGCTCCTCCTGCTGATCCGGACCGGGCTCGTCTCCTTCGGCCAGGGGCTCTTCTTCGCCGTCGGCGCCTACGCCGCCGGGACGGCGGGCAGCCGGCTCCACGTCGGCGACGCGGTGGCGCTGGTCCTCCTGGGCGCGGTCGCCGCGGCCGCCGTCGCCGGGGTGCTCGGCCTCCTGCTGGCGCGGTACCGGACCATCTTCTTCGCCATGCTCAGCCTCGCCTTCTCGATGATCGCCTACGGCCTCCTGGTGGAGTCGCCGGCGCTCGGCTCCACCGACGGCTTCAACGTCCACCCGGCGACGGTGGCCGGGGTGCCCTTCGCCGGCCGGGCCGAGGCCTACGCCCCGTACCTCCTCGCGCTCGCGGTGGCCGCCGCCGCGGCGCTGGCCCTCGATCGCTTCCAGCGCACCCACCTCGGCCGGCTCGCGCCGGCGGTCCGCGAGAACGAGCTGCGCGTCGAGTACATGGGGGCGTCGGTCCGGAACGTCGTCCACCTCAACCTGGTCATCGCCGCGGCGCTGGCCGGCGCCGGCGGGGCGGTGACCGCCCTCGCGGTGGGCCACATCGACCCGGAGATGGCCTACTGGACGACCTCCGGGGAGTTCGTCTTCGTCACCATCGTCGCCGGGACCTCGAGTGTGGCGGCCCCCTTCGCCGGCGCCATCCTGCTCGAGCTCCTCCGCTCCTACGCCGTCCAGCACGCCCCGAACACCTGGCAGCTGGTCATGGGCGCCACCATGCTGGGGATCATCCTGGCGCTCCCCGGCGGCCTCTGGTCGATCTTCACCCGGCGGCGGGGGGCGCGGCCGTGAGCGCGATCCTGGAGACCGAGGGGCTGGTGAAGCGCTTCGGCGCGGTCGCCGCCGCCGACGGGATCAGCGTGCGGGTGGAGGAGGGGACGGTGGTCGGGCTGATCGGCGGGAACGGCGCCGGGAAGACCACCTTCCTCAACCTGGTCACCGGCCACCTCGCGCCGACCTCCGGCACCGTCCGGTTCGAGGGGCGGGACATCACCGGCCTCCCCTCCCGGCGCATCACCCGGCTCGGGATCTGCCGCTCCTTCCAGATCCCGCAGGTGTTCGCGTCGCTCACCGCGCGGGAGAACCTGCTCGTCGGCCTGGGGATCGTGGCCATGGGGCGCGGGGCGTTCGTGGGGAGCGGCCTCGGCGGCGAGCCGCCGGAGGAGGTCGCCGACCGGGTGCTCGACCGGTTCCACCTCGCCGCCCACCGCGACCGGCCGGCCGGGGTGCTCCCCGAGGGCGTCCGCAAGCTGCTCGACGTCGCGATGGCCCTCTCGGTCAAGCCGCGCATCCTCCTCCTCGACGAGCCGACGAGCGGGGTCTCGGCCGACGAGAAGTTCGCCCTGATGGACCTCGTCCTCGGCGCGATCCGGGAGGAGCGGGTGACGGTGCTCTTCGTCGAGCACGACATGGAGCTGGTGCGGACCTGCACCGAGCGGGTGCTCGCCTTCCACGAGGGGCGGGTGATCGCCGACGGCCCCCCGGCGGCGGTCCTCGAGGCGCCCGAGGTCCGGCGGCTGGTCGTCGGCGAGCCCGGGCTGCGGGAGGGCGCGTGCTGACGGTCGAGCGGCTGGACGTCTCCATCGGACCGGTCCGGATCCTCCGCGGGGTCGCGCTCCGCCTCGAGGGGGGGCAGCTGGGCGGGCTCATCGGCCGCAACGGCGCCGGCAAGACCACCCTCCTGCGCACGCTCATGGGCCTCCTCCGCCCCTCCGCCGGGAGCGTCTCGCTCGACGGCGCGAGCCTCGACGCCCTCCCGGCGCACCGGCGGGCGCGGCTGGGGATCGGCTACATGCCGGAGGACCGGCAGATCATCCCGCAGCTGACGGTCGAGGAGAACCTCCTCCTCCCGGCCTGGGCGGCCGGCGCGCGGGACGGCGCCGAGCGGCTCGCCCGCGTCTACCGGCTCATCCCCGAGGTCGAGGCGCTCCGGGGGCGGCGCGGGCTCCAGCTCTCCGGCGGGCAGCAGAAGCTCGTGGCGCTCGGGCGGGCCCTGGTCGGCGGCACGCGGCTGCTGCTCCTCGACGAGCCGTTCGAGGGGGTGGCGCCGGCCCTCGCCGGACGCCTGGCCGAGGTGATCGGCCTCCTGCGCGGCGAGGGGCGCACCGTGATCCTCTCCGAGTCGGACCTGTCCCACTCCCGGAAGCTGCTCGACGTCGTGTTCGACATCGACCGCGGGGCCGTCACCCGCCGGCCCGCCTGAACCTCGCGAAGGAGCCGCCATGAAGACCGTCGCCGCCGTCCTGAGGGCCGTCACCACCGAGCGCCCCTACACCGCCTCCCGCCCGGTCCGGCTCGAGGAGGTGGAGCTGCTGCCGCCGCGCGCCGGCGAGCTGCTGGTGCGGATCGAGGCGGCGGGCGTCTGCCACTCCGATCTCTCGGTCGTGGACGGGTCGCGCGTCCGGCCGCTGCCGATGGCGCTCGGCCACGAGGCGGCCGGGGTGGTGGAGGAGGTCGGTCCCGGGGTGCGGGACGTGGCGCCCGGCGACCACGTGGTCCTCGCCTTCGTCCCGAGCTGCGGGACCTGCGCCGAGTGCTCCGCGGGGCGGCCGGCGCTCTGCGCGCCGGCGGCGGCGGCGAACGGCGCCGGGGCGCTGCTCCACGGGCCGTCGCTGCTCCGCGACCGGGAGGGCGCGGTCATCCACCACCACCTCGGCGTCTCCGGCTTCGCCCGGCACGCGGTCGTCGCCCGCGAGTCGGCGGTGATCGTGCCGCGCGACGTCCCGCTCCCGACCGCGGCGCTCTTCGGCTGCGCGGTGCTCACCGGCGCCGGCGCCGTCCTCCACACCGCCGGCGTCCGGCCCGGCCAGTCGGTGGCCGTCTTCGGGCTCGGCGGCGTCGGGCTGGCGGCGGTGCTCGGCGCCGGCGTCGCCGGCGCCCACCCGATCGTCGCCGTCGACCCGGTGGAGGCCAAGCGCCGGCTGGCGCTGGAGCTGGGCGCGACGGCCGCCTTCGCGCCCGAGGAGGCGGAGGCCGCGATCCGGGACCTGACCCGCGGCGGCGCCGAGTTCGGCTTCGAGGCGGCCGGGGTGCCGGCGGTGCTCGAGGCCGCCTTCCGCGCCACCCGCCGCGGCGGCACCACCGTCGCCATGGGGCTCCCCCACCCGGCGCGCACGCTGACCCTGCCGGCGCTCGCCTTCGCCGGGGAGGGGAGGACGCTGGCCGGATCCTACATGGGCTCGGCGGCGCCGCAGCGGGACATCCCCCGGTTCGTCGCGCTCTGGAAGGCCGGGCGGCTGCCGGTCGACTGTCTGCGGAGCTCGAGC
>JAJXSQ010000121.1 GCA_021784495.1 Myxococcales bacterium
CGCGCGGGCGCGCCGCCGCCCGCCGCAGGATCCTCGCCGCCCTCCGCGCCGCCCTCATCGGCGGCGCCCGCCGCCTCGACCGGCGCGACCGGGAGGACGACGGTGAAGCGCGTCCCCCCGCCCGGCGCGCTCTCGACGCGGACGGCGCCCCGGTGACCGCGCAGGATCCCGAGCACCGCCGCGAGCCCCAGGCCGCGGCCGGTGCCGCGGGTGGAGAAGAAGGGCTCGAAGATCCGCCGGAGGGTCGCCTCGTCCATCCCCCCGCCGTCGTCGTCGACCTGGAGCTCCGCGTAGCGCCCTCCGGGCAGCGCCTCGCCCGCGGTGAACCGGGCGAGCTCCTGTCCGTCGAGCGCCACCGCGCGGAGCCGGACGGCGATCCGGCCGGGGCGGTCGCCGAGGGCGTCGCCGGCGTTGGTGAGGAGGTTCACCACCAGCTGGCCGAGCTGTCCCGCGTCGCCCTCGACCGGAGGGGCCGCCGGGTCGAGATCCAGCTCGACCCGGGCACCGCGCGGCAGCGACGGGCCGGCGAGCCGGGCCATCTCCTCGACGACCCGGTCGAGGTGGACCGGCCCGACCTGGAAGGTTCCCCGCCCGGAGTAGGCGAGGAGCTGGCGGGTCAGGTCGGCGGCCTGGCGCGCCGAGGCGCGGAGGTCGTCGAGCGCGCCGCGCACCCGGTCGCTCCCGGCGGGCAGCTCGCCGAGGGCGTAGCCCGCGTTCGCCAGGATGCCGACCAGGAGGTTGTTGAAGTCGTGGGCGATCCCGCCGGCGAGGAGGCCGAGGCTCTCGAGCCGCTGGGCCTCGCGCACCTGCTCGTCGAGCGCGCGCTGCTCGGTGACGTCCCGCACCAGCCCGATCGACCCGGTGAAGCGCCCCTCCCCGTCGACCAGGGGCGCCCCCGCGACCTGGAGCCAGCAGGTGCCCCCGTCGGCGCGCCGGGCGCGCAGGTCGTACTGGCTGCTCTCGCCGCGCCGCCGCCCGCCGAGCGCCTCCGCGGCCACCTCGGCCGCCCGCGGCCCGTCGCCGAGCTCGACCCATCGCCGCCCCAGGAGCGCCTCGGGCCCCGGGTGGCCGAGCATCGCCGCGAACTGGGGGTTCACGTAGGTGATCCGGCCGTCGACGCCGTTCACCACGACCCCCTCGACGCAGCCGGTGACGATCTGGCGGAAGCGCGCCTCGCTCGCGCTCAGCTCCGCCTCCGCGGAGATCCGGCCCAGCTCCGCCGCCGCCCGCGCGGCGAAGACGCCGAAGATCGAGGCCGCGTCCTGCACCGGGGAGAGCGGCCGCTCGTCGAGCGCGACGAGCGTGCCGCGCGCCCTGCCGTCCGGCCCCGGGACCGGCACCCCGAGGTAGCTCTCGATGCCGAGGCCGGCGAGGAGCGGCGCCCGCGGGAAGAGTCGCGTGACGCCCGCCACCACCTGGATCGGCTCCCCGGCCACCACCCGCTCGCAGGGCATCCCGGCGAGGTCGTACTCGAAGCCCTCGACGAGCCGGTCGCCCCGCCAGACCGCCTGGGTGCGCAGCCGGTCGGCGCGGCCGGGGAGGAAGCCGGTGAGGAACGCCCAGCGTGCCCCGACCGCCTCGGCCATCGACCGGACGAGCGCCTCGAGCGCCGGCAGGCCCGTCGCGGCGCCGGTCGCCCCGTGGAGGATCCGGAGGGCGCGCTCGACCTGCCGCTCGCCGGTGACGTCGACGAGGGTGCCGAGCCGGCGGCCGGCCTGGCCGGGGGGGGCCCGGAGGCGCAGGCGGCGGACCGGACCGGGCGCGAACCGCGCCGGGAGCTCGAGATCGAGCGGCGCCGCCGGGAGGGCGAGCGCGGCGGCGACGCGATCGCGATCGCCCCGGTCGAGCGCCGCGAGGAGCGCCTCCCCGGCCGCGGACGGCTCCTCCGGGAGCCCGAGCGGCGCGCCGGCGTGGATCGCGAGCAGGAGGCGATCGCCCACCAGCTCGGCGGCGAAGACCTGATCGCCGGTCAGCGCGGCGAGGTCGGCCAGCGACGCGCCCGGGGTGGTCGGCATCGGGCCATGAGTCTAGGGCGGTCCGGGAGAACCCGGAAGGGCAGGCCCCTTCACGGAGGGGGGGGGCAGACGCATCATGTGTGCGGAGGTGCGCGTGCGGATCGTGACCTGGAACGTGAACGGCATCCGGGCGCGAGAGGCGCAGCTGCAGGAGCTCCTCCAGCGGGAGGAGCCGGACGTCGCCTGCCTCCAGGAGCTCCGGGCGCCGCTCGACAAGGTGCCGGCGCCGCTCCGCGAGCTCCCCGGCTACCACGGGCTCTGGCACGGCCGCGCCGCCTACGCGGGGGTCTCGCTGCTCGTGCGCCGCGACCGGGTCGCGGCGGCGCCGCGCTTCGCCCACCCGCCGTTCGACCTCGAGACGCGGGCGGTCGTCGCCGAGGTCGGCGGGGTCACGGTCGCCTCCCTCTACGTCCCGAACGGCGGCAAGGACTTCGCCGCCAAGCTGCGCTTCCTCGAGGGGCTCGACGCCTGGGCCGCGGCGGAGCGGGCGGCGGGGCGGCGCCTCCTCCTCTGCGGCGATCTCAACGTCACCGCCAGCGACCTCGACGTCCACGCGAAGGAGCGGCGGGACGGCGCCATCGGCCAGCGGGGGGAGGAGCGCACGCTCCTCGCCCGGCTCCTCTCGCGGGGGCTGGTGGACGTCGGGCGGGCGGTCGATCCCGGGAACCCCGAGCTCTTCACCTGGTGGCCGCCCTGGCGCGGCCTGCGCCAGAAGAACGTCGGCTGGCGGATCGACTACGTGGTGGCGAGCGACGAGCTCGCGGCCTCGGCCCGCCGCTGCGCCGTCCTGGCCCAGTTCGGGACGAGCGACCACGCGCCGGTGGTCGCCGAGTTCGACGGCTGGCGCCCGGCGCTCACGGGCTGAGGAGCCGGCCGCGCGCGCCGCCCGCCGGGACCGGCGCGTGGCACAGGTCGCAGGACCCGGCGGTGCACCGCCCGACCGGCCCGACCGTCCGCCGGCCGGTGGCGGGGTCCTCGATCGTCGCCGCCACCGGGAAGCGGAGGGCCCGCTCGGTGGCGAAGTTCCCGGCGGAGTTGGTCTCCAGCCGGACCTCGCGCCCGCCGGCGTCGCGGAGCGCGACCACCACCCCCCGGGCGCCGGCGCGGGCCGGTGGCCCGTCCGGCGTCGCGAAGACGCTCCCGGCGGCGGTGAAGGGGTGCTCCGGGGCCTTGCCGCCGGCGCGGTGGCAGGAGCCGCAGTCCTCGCCGGCGTTGCGCAGCGCGTCCGGGCTCTCGACGCAGCCGGCGGCGAGGAGCGCGGCCGCCGCCGCGGTGATGGGTCTCATCACCGGGGGCTAACGGGTGCGGGGCCGCGGCGCACACCCGCCGGCCCCGCCGACCCCGGCGGGCCGCGCCCCGGGGGGCGAGGCCGGGGCCGGGCGACCGCGCTAGCGGGGTCCCGCGACCGGCACCGGGTCGTAGGCGCCCGCGGACTGGAGCACCCGCACCGCCGCCAGCTGGGCGGCCAGCGTCTCGGAGGAGAGGGAGATCTCGGCGTTGCGGAGCGCGGCGACGGCGTCGGCCTGCTCGACGGCGGTGGCGGCGCCGGCGCGGTAGGAGACGTCGATGAGCCGCTCGTTCTCGGCGGCCAGGTCGCGCTGCTCCTTCGCCTTGATGGCGTTGGCGCGCGCCGACTCGAGGTCGAGGAGCGCCTGCTGGACCTCCGCCTGGGCCTTCGCCTCGGCGCTGCGGCGCCCCTCGTCGGCCTCGACGATCCGGGCGCTCGCCTCGCGGAGCTGCGCCTCGCGCAGCCCGCCGTCGAGGATGTTCCAGGTCAGGGCGACCCCGACCGCCCAGTCCTCGTAGCGTCCGGTGAAGCCGAGGACGTTGGACCACTGGACGTGGCCGAAGAGGCCGATCGCCGGGAGGTAGCGCATGGCGGTGGCGCGCTTCTGGTAGTCGGCGGTGTCGACCTGCAGCCGCGCGGCCTGGAGGTCGGGGCGGTCGCGCACCGCGTCGTCCTGGAGCCGCGTGGTGTCGCCCGGGAGGACCGGCTCCGGCGGCTCGGCGACCTCGAAGTCGGCCTGGCGGTCGAGGAGGGTGGCCAGGGCGATCCGCGCCGACTCGTAGCCGTTCCGGGCGCGGAGCAGGTCCTGCTCCGCCTGGGCCCGGTCGATCTCGGCGCGCAGCAGGCCGACCTTGGCGATGGTGCCGGCCCGGTAGCGGACCGTGGCGTCGTGCTCCTGGCGCCGGGCGATCCCGAGGAGCTGCCGCTGGACGTCGGTCAGCTTCCGGAGCGAGGCCACGCCGTAGTAGGCCTGGGCGACGCTGAAGAGCACCTGCCGGCGCGCCGCCTCGACCGAGCGGGCGTTCGCCTCCTCGCCGGTGTAGGCGCCCTTGATGGACATCCAGAGCTCCGGGGCGAGGAGCGCCTGGTGGAGATCGGCCTGCGCGGCGTACTGGTAGGTCTTCTGGATGGTGATGGTCTCGAAGTTGAAGGGGGCGATGAAGTCGTTCGTCACCGCGCCGGGGAGCCCGGCGGGATCCGGCGGCGGCTCGCCGGGGCTGCCGGTCCGCGCGCGGACCGCGTAGGCGGTCGGGAGCCCGAGGGAGACCGGGACGTCGTTCCGCGTGGCGCTCGCCCCGGCGGTCAGCTGGGGGAGGTAGCCGCTCCAGGCCTTCCAGACGCCGGCCCGGGCCTCGGCGATCCGGGCCCGCGCCGCCTTCAGGTCGAGGTTCGCCTCGTCGGCGCGCCGGAGCGCGTCCTCGAGCGTCATCGTCGGCCCCGCCGGCGGCGTGGCCGGGACGGCCTCCGGCTCGGCCGGCGCCGGCGCCGGCGCCAGGATCGGGGCCGGGGAGAGGGCCGGGGCCGGGGCCGCGGCGGAGGTCGGCGGCGGGGGCGGGGGTGCCGCGGAGGGCGCGGCCGGATCCGTCGCCGCGAGGGCCAGGGCGGCGAGGGTTGCGAGGGTGATCATGCGTCGGTCTCCTTCACCAGGGATGTGAGCTTCTCGACGATGCGGAAGAGGTCCCGCCGGTCGGTCGGGTCGAGGGTGCCGAGCAGCCGGTCGAGCTGCTCCAGCACCTCCTCGTCCACCCGCCGGGCGAGCGCCGCGCCGCGCGCGGTGAGGGTGGCGTGGACCACCCGCCGGTCGCCGGCGTCGCGGACCCGCTGGACCAGGCCGTCCCGCTCCAGCCGGTCGACCAGCCCGGTGACGGTCTTCTCGGTGACCGCCACCCGGCGCGCCAGGTCCCCCATCGCCAGGTCCCCGTCGTGGCCGAGGGCCAGGAGGGTGTGGACCTGCGGGGCGGAGAGCTCCAGCTCGCCGCAGGTGGAGGCGATGGGGTCGCGCAGCGAGCGGCGGCGCATGAGCTCGACCAGCAGCCCGTGGAGGCGCTGGGCCTCGGGGCCGGGGGGGCGCCGGGAGCGCGCGACGGTCCGCATGACGGAGCGTCCGTAATCCAGATGTTCCGGGGTGTCAAGGACCGGCGGCCGCCGCTCAGCGCGCCCCGCCGAGATCCTCGATCTCCTGCTCGATGTCGGCGCGATCCTCGGCCCCGGGCCGCCGCGCCAGGTAGGCGCGGAACTCGGCGATCGCCCGCGGCGCGGCCCCGCGATCCTTGTAGTAGTAGCCGAGGTAGTAGTGCGGCATGGGATCGGTCGGCGCGTCCCGCGCCGCCCGCTCGTACCAGGGCACCGCCGCGGCCACCCCCTCGGTCTGGTGGAGCGCCCGGGCCAGCCGGTAGGCGATGCCCGGGGTCGACGGGGCGTCGTGGAGCACCCGGCGCAGGAGCGTCACCGCCGCCGCCCCCTGCCCGTCCTTCAGCCGGCAGTCGGCGAGCGCGAGCGCCACCGCCGTGCTCCGGGGATCGGCGACCAGCGCCCTGGCGAAGACCGGCGTGGCGAGGTCGCACCGGCCGCTCGCCGCGTACAGGTCCCCGAGCCGCTGGAGCGGCTCGGCGAGCGACGGATCGGCCGCCGCCGCCTGCTGGTAGGCGGCCACGGCGTCGCCGAGGGCCCCGGCGCGCTCCTGGGCGGCGCCGAGCTGGACGAGGGTCGGCGCGCTCCCCGGGGCGAGCTCCACCGCCCGCCGGATCTGGGCGAGGGCCGCCGGCGTCTCCCCCCGGGCGAGGAGCGCCCGCCCCAGCGCCAGGTGTCCCGCGGCGAGGGTCGGGTCGAGGGTCGTCCCGGTGGTGAGCTGATCGAGCGCCCGGTCGAGCTCCTGGCGCTCGAGCGCCACCTCCCCCAGCCGGACGTGGGCGATCGCGCTCCGGGGCGACTGCTCGACGGCGGCGGCGTAGGCCGCCTCGGCCCCCGGGAGATCCCCGGTCCGGCGGAGCAGGTCGCCCAGGGCGAGCCGGACGGCGGTGCTCCGCGGATCGATCGCCAGCGCCCGGTCGAGGTGAGCGCGGGCGGAGGCGACGTCGCCGGCGAGCAGGGCGAGCCGCGAGAGCCCCTGCTCCGCCGGGGCGAAGGAGGGGTCGAGCGCGAGCGCCCGCCGGTAGGCCACGTCGGCCGCGCCGGAGTCGGAGCGCGCCATCGCCAGGTCCCCCTCGACCGAGCGCGCCGCCGGGTCGTCCGGCCCCTTCTCCACCGCGACGGCCACCGCCGCCGCCGCCGCCGGGAGGTCGCCGGCGGCGAGCGCGAGCCGCGCGAGCGCGACCCGGATCCGGACGTCGTCCGGGGCGCGCTCCGCCGCCTGCTGGTCGAGCGCGCGCGCCTCGTCGAGCTTCCCCGCGGCCTCGAGCACCTCCGCCCGGGCGGCCAGGAGCGCGGGGTTCCCCGGCGCCCGCGCCAGCGCGGCGTCGGCCAGCTGCGAGGCGTCGAGCGCCCGCCCCAGGCCGACGAGCGCCCGGATCCGCAGCTCGGCGATCGCCGGGTCGGCCTCCGCGCCGGCGGCGACCGGCTCGCCGGCCGCCGGTGCGCCGGCCGGGTCGGCGCGGCGCAGGCGGAACCGGGCGAGCGCGAGCCGGAGGTCGAGGCGGGAGGGATCGGCGGCGAGCGCCGCCTGGTAGGCGGCGTCG
>JAJXSQ010000122.1 GCA_021784495.1 Myxococcales bacterium
GGCCAGGCGCGCGAGCGCGGCCCGGCGGTCGCCGGCGACCAGCGCCACCCGGCCTCCGCCGGCGTCGACCCGGGCGTCGAAGCCGGACACGAGCACCGGCCTTCCCCCGGCGAGCGCCTCCGCCTGGCGGAGCCGGTCGGCGCTCCGCACCCCCGGCGAGGTCACCAGCCGGGCGACGAGCGCCGGGTCGAGCGTCGCCGCGTCGCGCGCGCGCCGCCAGGAGGGCGTGGTGACGTAGACGTCGGCGAGGAGGGTCTGATCGAGCCAGGCGGTCACCGTCGCGCGGAAGCTCGCCACCATCACCGTCACCCCGACCAGCATCGACACCGCCACGGCGAGCGCCCCGGCGGCGAGCGCCGTCGTCGGCAGCCGGGCCGAGAGCGTCCGCGCGCCGTGGAGGACCCCGAGCCGCCGGGGCCGGACGAGCCGCGCCAGGCGCGAGAGGGCGAGCGGCGCGGCGAGGGGCGCCGCCGCCAGGACCCCGAGCGCCAGGGCGAAGCCCGCCGCCCGGACGCGGTCGCCGACGAGGAGCCAGGGGAGCGCCCCGGCGACGAGGACCGCCACCCCGCCGAGGGCGAGGGGGCCCGCCCGCGCGGTCGCCTCCTCGGTGAGCGTGAGCGGCGCGAGGAGCTCCCGGGGATCGCGCCGGCTCGCGTCGATCGCCGGGAGGAGCGCGCCGCCCACCGCGCCGCCGAGGCCGGCGGCGAACGCGAGGGCCAGGAGCCCCGGCCCGAGGGAGACCCGCTCGACCCCCTCGAGCAGGTAGATGGTCCGGAGCGTCCCCGAGACCGCCCCGACGCTCGCCTGCGCCGCCCACCAGCCGAGCGGGACCCCGGCCGCCGTCCCCGCCAGGCCGAGGAGCGCCGCCTCGGCGAGCACCAGCCCGACCACCTGGCCGCGGGTCGCCCCCAGCGCCCGCAGGACTCCGAGCTCCTCCCGGCGGCGGGTGAGCGCGGCCCGGGTGGCGGCGTGGACGAGGAACCCGCCGACGAGGAGCGAGACGAGCGACAGGGCGGTCAGGTTGAGCCGGAAGGCCGACAGCAGCCCCGCCGCCTCGACGGTCCGCTGCTCCGGGGTGACGACGCGCGCCCGGTCGCCGAGGCGCGCCGCGAGGCGGGCGGCGAGCGCCCCGACCCCGTCCCGGCGGGCGGCGACGACGTCGATCTGGGAGAGGCCGCCACGCCGCCCGAGGAGCCCCTGCTCCTGGGCCAGGTCCATCACCGCGAGGCGCGTCGAGGCGAGGGGCGCGAGCCGGCGAAAGTCGACGAGCGCGCCGATCCGGAGGAGGAGCCGGCGAGAGCCCGAGGAGGCCGCCACCTGGTCGCCGATCCGCCACCCCTCGCGCGCCGCCAGCTCCGGCGTCACCGCCACCCACCCGGCCGTCCCGAGCGCCGCCGCCAGCCCCCCGGCGGGAGCCGCCCAGGGGACGCGCACCGGCGCGAGCAGGTCGGCGCCGACCAGCTCGAGGCTCCCCGGCCGCCCCTCCAGCGCCACCTCGATCCGGTCGAGCGGGAGCGCGGCGCGGACGCCCGGCGTCGCCAGGACCTCGGGGAGGAGCGCCTCGGGGAGGCGCCCCGCCGCCGGGAGGACCGTCAGGTCGGCCTCGCCGGAGATCGCCCGGACCGTCCCCGAGAACGCGCCGAGCGCGCTGGCGTCGAGCAGCTGGATCGAGAGGACCGCGGCGACGCCCAGCGCGACGCTCCCGCCCGAGAGCGCGAGCAGGCCGGGCGCCGCCCGGAGCTCCCTCGCGAGCGCGCCCGCCAGGTGGCGGGTCACGCGCGCTCCAGCCGGCCGTCGTGGAGCGTCCAGGCCTCGTCGGCGCGGGCCGCGAGCTCCCGGCCGTGGGTGACGAGCACGACCGCGCTCCCCTCGTCGCGCGCCAGGGCGAAGAGGAGCGACGCGACCTCCCCGGCCGAGCGCTCGTCCAGGTTGCCGGTCGGCTCGTCGGCGAGGAGCAGGCGCGGCCGCCGGAGGAGCGCGCGGCAGAGGGCGACCCGCTGCATCTCCCCGCCCGACAGGCGCGCCACCGGGTCGTCCCACCGGCCGCCGAGGCCGGCGCGGCCGAGCAGGTCGAGGGCCCGCGCGCGCGCCGCCCGCGGCTCGTCGCCGGCGACGAGCGCCGGGAGGAGGGCGTTCTCGAGCGCGGTGAGGTGGCCGAGGAGGTGGAAGAACTGGAAGACGATCCCGACGCGGTCGCGGCGGGCGAGGCTCCGCTCCCGGTCGGAGAGGGCCGCGAGCGACCGGCCGTCGAGCAGCACCTCGCCCGCGTCCGGGCGGTCGATCCCGGCGGCGAGGTGCAGGAGGGTCGACTTGCCGGAGCCGCTGCGACCGATGATCGCCGCGCTCCGCCCGGCCTCGATCGCGGCGCTGGCGCCGCGGAGCACCTCCCGCGGAGCGCCGCCCGGCGGCCGGAAGGTGCGGACCACTCCGCGGAACTCGAGGGTCGGTGCCATTCGGAGAGAGGGATGGCCCGGAACGGGGCTCGCCGCAACCGCTCCGGCGACCCTCCCCCTCGGAGGGCTGTCGCCGCCCGCCCCTGGTGTTAAGCTTTGCAGGACGGTAGCTCCGAGGTCGTCATGGCCGGAGTGGGCCAGGTAGGCAGCGCCTCCGCGGTCGGCAACCGGGCCCCGCCCGGTGGTCGCGCCACCGGCATGGCCGGCGTCCCCCGGGTCCCGACCGACACGGTGACCCTCTCCCCCGCCGCCCAGGCGATCCTCGGCGGTTCGGGCGGAGGGTCCGGAGCCACCTCCTCGGACCGCCGCACGCTCACCCCGGCCCAGCAGCGACAGGTGGCGGCGCTGCGCGCCCGCGACGCCCAGGTCCGCACGCACGAGGCGGCCCACGAGGCGGCCGGAGCCGGTCTCACCGGTCCGCCATCCTTCACCTACGTGGTCGGCCCGGACGGCCGGACCTATGTCACCGGCGGCGACGTCACGATCCTGCTGCCCGGCGGTGGGACGCCCGCCGAGCAGATCCAGGAGGCGCGCCAGGTCCGGGCGGCCGCCCTCGCCCCGTCGGACCCCTCGGGCCAGGATCTCGCCGTCGCCGCGCAGGCGGCGGAGATGGAGGCCCAGGCCGAGTGGGCGCTTCGCCAGCAGACCGCCGCCGCCGCCGGGGCCGGTGCCTCGTCCGGCTCCGCTGCGTCCGGCTCCGCTGCGTCCGGGACGGGGCAGTCCGGCGCCGGCGCCAGCGCGGGCGCGGCCTCGCAGACCGCGGCCGCCGCCCCAGCCTGATACGCGGGGATCCTTCCGGCGCCCGTCCTCCGCCGGAGCCGTGGCTGGCGCCGGCGCGCGCGCCGTGCGAGCCTCCCGACCCCGATGCGACCGCTCGCCCCGCTCGCGCTCCTGCCGGCGCTCGCCGCAGGGCTCCTCCCGCTCCTCGCCCCTCGCCCCGTCCGGGCTCCACAGGGGGTGACTGCCCGGGCCCCCTCCCCCGGCCAGCCGCGGCAGGCGGCCAGCCCCCTCCCCCTCCCGCGACCGCTCCTGCGACCGGCACCGCTCGTCTCGCTCGGCGCGCGCACCGCCGCCTCCGCGCCCTTCTCGGAGCGGCTCGTCGACGGCCGCTTCCGAGGCTCCTCGTGGGGGGGCGGCGTCCCATCCACCGCTCACCCGGCCTGGGCGGCGATCCGGCTCGTCCGCGACTACGAGCGGCTCCTCCTCGTCTGGAGCTCGTCGCACAACCACGGCTACTTCGAGCAGGAGTACGGCGCCCCGGTCGACTACCGGATCGAGACGAGCGCCGACTCGACCGATGGCGCGGACGGCCACTGGACGACCGCGGTCTCGGTCACCGGCAACCCGGTCCGCACCCGGGCCCACGCCGTGCCGTTCGCCGGGCGACGGTGGATCCGGATGGTGGTGACGGCGCTCGCGCCCGGAGGAGCCCGGTGGGGGCTCTTCCTGGACGAGATCGAGCTCCACGATCTCTCGCGCGGCGGCGACGACGTCTGGGTCTTCCTCGGGGACTCGATCACCGCCGGCGTCTTCGACCGCGCCGACGTCCACCGGCCGGACTTCGCCGACGCGGTGGCCGCCCTCCACCCCGGGTACGAGCCGGCGGTGGTGAACGCGGGCCTGCCGCGCCTCCGGAGCTGGGAGGTCCTGGCGCGGCTCGACGAGGTGCTGGCGCTCAACCCCGACGCCCGGGTGGTCGCGGTGACGATCGGCTCGAACGACGGCGACCTCGGCCGCTTCGGCGACGCGCTCGGCCGGATCGCCGACCGGATCCGCGCCGCCGGCAAGATCCCGCTCATCGCCCGGATCCCGTTCCAGACGGTCTACGACGCCGACTACGTCGCCGTGAAGGATCCGGTCCTCGATCGGATCGTGGCCGACCGCGGGCTCCTCCCCGGCCCCGACCTGTACGGCTGGTTCCGGGCCCACCCCGACCGGCTCGCCGACGGGCTGCACCCCGACGGCCCCGGCTCGGTCGACATGTGCCGGCTCTTCGCGCAGGCGGCGGCGCCCCTCTACCCCCGCACCCCCCGCTGAGCGGCTCCCGGCGCCGACCGCCCACGTCCCACGCCCGGGGGAGGGCGGCGGCGCGCCGGACGTGGCAGGCTCACGGACCGAGTGCAAAGTCGCCCCCGACTCGCGACCCGCTTCCCCATCCGGGCGAGGCTGCTCCTCCTCGGCGCCCTCGCGACGCTGCCGGGGCTGGCGATCATCTTCCACGACAGCCTCGAGGCGCAGCGGGCGGCGATCGAGGCCGAGCGCGCCGCCGCCGCGCACGCGGTGGACGACCTGGGCGACGTCCTCCGGCTCCTCGCGACCGACGCCCGCCGGCTCCTCGGGACGCTCGCGCAGCTCCCCGAGGTCCAGCGCCGCGACGCCGCCGCCTGCGATCGGCTCTTCGCCCGGATCCTCTCCGACGCACCGGCCTACGCGAGCCTCCAGGCCGATCGGCTCGACGGCACGGTCTTCGCTTCGGGCCGGCCGTTCGCCGGCGTGGTGAGCGCGGCGGATCGCCGGTACTTCCGCGACGCGGTCACCACCGGGCGGTTCGCGGCCGGGGAGTACATCGTCGGCAGGGTGGAGCACGAGCCGCTGCTCAGCTTCGCCCTCCCGGTCCGCGGCGCCGGCGGCGAGCTGGCCGCGGTGCTCCACGCCGGCCTGGCGATCTCCGGCTGGACCGCGCGCCTGGCCGCCATCCCGAAGCCGCCCGGGGCCGAGGTGGTGGTCACCGACCGCGCCGGGCGGCGGGTGTTCGTCGAGCCGCCGGCGGCGGCCGCGATCGGCGCCCCCGACGATCCGGCCCTCCTCTCCAGGATGGTCGCCGAGCGGGGCGCCTTCCACGCCGGCCCGCCCGAGGACCCGCGCCTCGTCGTCTACCAGCGCCTGGGGCTCGCGCCGGGCGACGAGCCCTACCTGACCGTGCGCCTGGCGGTGCCCGAGGCGCCCATCCTGGCGACCGGCCGGGGCGTCCTGGCGCGCGGGGTCGCGATGCTCGGCCTCGCCGCCGCGCTCGCCGCCCTCGCCGTCGCGCTCGTCGGCGGCACCGCCATCGCGCATCCGGTCCGGGTGCTCGCCGCGGCGGCGAGGCGCATCGCCGCCGGCGACCTCGGCGCGCGGGTGGGCGCCGTCCATGGGCACGGCGAGCTGGCCGAGCTGTCGGCCACCTTCGACGAGATGGCCGCCACCCTCCAGGCGCGCGACCGGGAGCGCGAGCGGCTCGAGGCGCAGCTTCGCCACTCCCAGAAGATGGAGGCGATCGGGAGGCTCGCCGGCGGCGTCGCCCACGACTTCAACAACCTCCTCACCGCCATCCGGGGCTCGGCGGCGTTCCTGCTCGAGGACCTGCCGCAGGGAGCGCCGAGCCGCGCCGACGTGGAGGAGATCGAGCGCGCCGCGGACCGGGCCACGAGCCTGACGCGGCAGCTCCTCACCTTCTCGCGCCGGCAGGTCGTCGGGCCGGCGGTCGTCGACCTGAACGACGTCGTCCGCGGCGCCGCCCGGCTCCTCTCCCGGCTCATCGGGGAGGACGTCCTCCTGCGGCTCGAGCTCGCCGAGCCGCTGCCGCCGGTGCTCGCCGACCCCGCGCAGCTCGAGCAGGTGATCACCAACCTCGCGGTGAACGCCCGCGACGCGATGCCGGGGGGCGGCGTCCTCACGCTCCGGACCGCGGAGATCGCGCTCGACGCGGCCTCGGCGCCGGGCGGGGGCGCGGGGCGGTGGCTGCGGCTCGAGGTCGAGGACACCGGCGTCGGGCTCTCGCCGGAGGCGCGCGAGCACCTCTTCGAGCCCTTCTTCACCACCAAGCCGGCCGGCGTCGGGACGGGGCTCGGCCTGGCGACCGTCTACGGGATCGTGAAGCAGTCCGGAGGAGCCGTCGGCGCCACCTCGAGGCCCGGGCGTGGCACCACCTTCGCGGTCCTCCTGCCGCCCGCCGCGGGGACGGCCGGAACGACCGCCCGGACGGCGCCGCCGACCGCGGCCCGGGGCGGCACCGAGCGGATCCTGATCGTCGAGGACGAGCCGGCCGTCCGCGAGCTGGCGCGGCGCGCGCTCGCGCGATTCGGCTACCGGCTCACGGTCGCGGCCACCCCCGAGGAGGCGCTCCGCCTGGTCGCCGAGGAGGGGCTCCGCCTGGATCTCCTGCTCACCGACGTGGTGATGCCCGGGATGGGCGGCCACGAGCTGGCCGGGCGGGTGACGGCGCTCCGGCCCGGCCTCCCGGTGCTCTTCATGTCGGGCTACAGCGGCCCGGTGGCGCCGGGCGCGACGCCACCCCCGGCGGTCGACCTGGTGGAGAAGCCCTTCACCGTGGAGGAGCTGGCGCGGCGGGTCCGCGCCTCGCTCGACCGGGCCGGCGTCGGCGCCCCGGCGGCGATCGACGCGGACGCATCGTGAACGCGGGCCCGGCGGGCGGCC
>JAJXSQ010000123.1 GCA_021784495.1 Myxococcales bacterium
CGGCCCGACGGCCGCTCCGCCTTCCGCCGGGTCCTCGACGCGATCGCCGGGGTCGACCGCTCCCGCGAGGCGCCGCTCCTGGTCCGCCCCTTCGGGCTGGCGGTGGCCGCCGGCGCGCTCTACGTCGCCGATCCCGACGGACCGTCGGTGATCCGGTTCGACCTCGCGTCCGGGGAGGCCACCCCGATCCGCTGCGAGACGCCCTGGGGAGCCCCCATGGCGATCGCCGCCGCGCCCTGGGGCGACCTCCTCGTCGCCGACGCCGGGGCGGCGGCGATCGTCGCCGTCTCGCCGGGGGGGAGCTGCTCCTCCCTCGGCCGCGGCGCGCTGGTGCGCCCCACCGGGGTGGCGGTTGCCGGCGGCGAGATCTTCGTCGCCGATCCCCCCGCCCAGCAGGTGGTCGTCCTCGATCGCGCGGGGGGAGAGCTCCGGCGGTGGGGGGGACGCGGCGCCGGCGACGACGGCTTCAACTTCCCGGTGGCGCTGGCCGCGGCGCCCGACGGGACAATCGTCGTCGTCGACTCCCTCAACTTCCAGGTGAAGCGGTTCCGCGCCGACGGCGCCTTCCTGGTGGGCTTCGGCGGCCCGGGCGACTACGGCGACCGCTTCGCGCGCCCCAAGGCCGTCGCCGTCGACGGCGAGGGGCGCCTCTTCGTGAGCGACACCCAGCGCGGCACGGTGCTCGCCTTCGCCCCCGACGGCACCTTCCTGTACGGCGTCGGCGAGATCGGCGACCTCCCGGGCCAGCTCTCGCTCCCCGCCGGCGTCGCGATCGGCGAGGGGCGCCTCTTCGTCGCCGACGGCCAGCACCGCCGGATCGAGTCCTACCGCTTCCTCGGAGACGGGCCATGACGTTGTCGACGCTCCTCACCCTCCTCGCCGCCGCGACCCCGTCGCCGTCGGCGCCCCTCGCCGCCGGCGCCCGCCCCCTTCCCCCGGCCGCCGCCCCCGCCACCGCGGCGGCGTCGAACCGCCTCGCGACCCCGCCCACCGGGATCGTCGGCAGCCTGCACGACCTCTCGGTCACCGGGCCGGGGCCGTTCAAGTCGGACGTGGAGCGGAACCCCTGCGTCTTCTGTCACGTGCCCCACTCCCCCGGCCAGTCGTCGCGCCCCGACTCCTCGACCCCCATCGTCCCCTACGCCAGCTCGACCGCGCCGGGGCTCGTGGCCCAGCCCCACCCGACCGGCTCCTCCCGCGTCTGCCTCTCCTGCCACGACGGGACGATCGCCCTCGGCCGGACGACGGCCGGGACCATCCCGATGCGCGACACCGGCTTCGCCGGGCGGCTGCCCCCCGGCCACCCGGCCAACCTCGGGACCGACCTGCGCGGCACCCACCCCATCTCCGTCGCGCCGCCGCCCACGACCCTCACCCACCTCCCGCCGAAGGGCGATCCGGTCCAGCTCGACGCCACCGGCCAGGTCCAGTGCACCGCCTGCCACGATCCGCACCGCCAGCAGCTCCCGACCGGCGAGGGGAACTTCCTCCAGAAGACGATGCTCCAGGCGGCGCTCTGCATCACCTGCCACGACCCGGCGCGCCTCGAGCTCCCCGGCGCGAGCCACACCACCTCGCTGACCGCCGTCCCCGATCCGGCCACCGGGGCCTCGACGACGATGCCGGCGCTCCGCTGCGCCGGGTGCCACGACTCCCACGGCGCCGACCCGCGCGGGCGGCTCGTGCGCAGGCTCCCCGGGGGAGACGACGCCCTCTGCCTCTCCTGCCACGACGGCCGCTCGGCGCCGCTCGACGTCCTCTCGGTGGTCCGGCGCCCGTACGCCCACGCCGCCCCGACGGTCGGCACGACGGTCCACGACGCCGCCGAGGGACCCCAGGGGACGCCGCGGCTCCCCGAGACCGCGCCGGCCGCCCCCCGCCACGTCACCTGCGTCGACTGCCACGAGCCGCACCAGACCACCACCACCCGCGTCGCTCAGCCCCCCGGGGCGCAGAGCGTCCTCGCCGGAGAGTGGGGGATCGATCGCAACGGCGCGCGGGTCCAGCCGGCCCAGAACGAGTACGAGGTCTGCTTCAAGTGCCACGGCGACAGCGCCAACCAGCCCCAGCAGCGCGGCCTCCCGCTGCCCGGCGAGCCCCGGCGCCCGACCAACGAGGTGAACCTCCGCCGCATCTTCGACCCGAACGGCGCCTCGGCCCACCCGGTGATCGGCCCCGGCCGCGGGCAGGACGTCCCGAGCCTCATCGCGCCGCTGGGGCTCTCCTCGGTGGTCTACTGCAGCGACTGCCACTCGGCGAACGACGGCCGGCGGGTCGGCGGCAACGCGCCCAACGGGCCGCACGGGTCGATCTACCCCCACATCCTGGAGCGGGCCTACTCGACGCTCGACGGCACCCCCGAGAGCCCGGCGGCCTACGCCCTGTGCTACAAGTGCCACTCGCGAACCGTGCTGCTCTCGTCCCAGTCCTCCTTCAAGCTGCACGCCCTCCACCTGGGAGCGGTCGCCGGCGCGACGCAGCCCACGACCTGCTCGGTCTGCCACGACGCCCACGGCATCTCCGCCCTCAGCGGCAACCCCGTCAACAACGCCCACCTCGTCGAGTTCGACCTCAACGTCGTGCAGCCACCCCCCCACGGCGCGGCGCCGGCCTACACCACCCGCGGCTTCCGGACGGGGAGCTGCGCCCTCACCTGCCACGGCAAGGTCCACAACCCGGCGACCTACTGAGCCCGGCCGGCACCGCCGGCGGGCCGTCCCAACCCCGAGCCGGCCGGTCGCGGCCCCCGGGAGCCGCCACCGGAGGTGTCCATGAAGCCCCTCGACCGCCGCTGGGTCACCCTCGCGACCGCCCTGGTGGCGGTCGCGGCGTTCGTCGCCTACCTCACCCGGGTCCGCGATCCGGACATGTTCCACCACATGGCCTACGGGCGGGACGTGCTGCTCCACGGCCTCCACGGGGACGACCCGTTCCTCTTCCCGATGCGGGGCGTGGTCACCGGACCGGCCTCCTACTGGCTGGGGAGCGTCCTCATCTACCTCTGGGCGAGCGCCTTCGGCGACGGCTCGATGGCCTTCTTCAGCGCCCTGGTCGGCGCCGCCACCGTCCTCGTCCTCCTCGCCGACTCGAGGCCGCGCGAGGAGGGCTGGACCCCGCGGTCGCTCGCGGTGGCGGTCGCGGTCCTCGTCCCCACGGTCGCCTTCGGCCGCTACCGCTCCTTCGCCCGGCCGGAGATCCTGGCGACGCTCTTCCTCGCGCTGACCATGTGGGCGGTGCGCCGCTTCGAGGACGGCCGGCCCCGCCTGCTCTACGCGCTGGCCCCCTTCTCCATCGTCTGGGCCAACGTCCACCCCTCGGTCCCGATCGGCGTCGTCCCCCTCGGCGCCTTCGTCGTCTCCGGCCTCCTCCTGGCCGCCCTCGCCCGGACCACCCGGCTCCGGCCGCCGGGCGTCCCCTCGCTGCGGGCGGTCGGGGTGGCCGCGCTCGTGGGAGCCCTCGCCCTCGCCGGCTCGCTCGTCTCTCCCTCGCCCTTCAACCCGCTCTTCACGGCGCTCCGCTTCGCCGCCACGACGCTCGGCCTCGACGGCCTGGGGCCGGCGGCGAACCCCGCCACCGAGCGGATGCTCCCCTTCCTGAAGACCCTCGTCCTCGAGATGCAGCCGCTCGACGCCCGCGCCCTCACCGACGTCCTCGGGGTGCTGGTCGCCCTCACCGCGCTCGGCTTCCTGGTCGCCTGGCGGCGGCTCCGCCTGCGCGAGCTGCTCACCGTCGGCGCCTTCGCCTTCCTCGCCTTCCGCGCCGGGCGCTTCGCGGTGATGGCCGCCGTCGTCGCCGCGCCGGTGACCGCTCGCAACCTCGCCGGGGCGATCGAGGCGGTCCCCGCCGCCTTCCTCCGCGCCCGGGGACGCGCCCTCCTGGTCGCGGCGCTCGGCGTCGCCTCGGTGGCGGCCACGCTCCTCGTCCCGGTGCCCTCGGTGGTCGTGGCCGGCACCTCCTTCATGTCGGGGCTCTTCCCGGTGCGCGCCGTCGACTACCTGCTCGCCCACGGCATCTCGGGGCCGATCTTCGACACCTTCCACTTCGGCGGCTACCTCGAGTGGCGGACGGGCGGCCCGGTCTACCAGGACGGCCGCGGCATCATCCCCGCCGGCGAGGAGGAGGAGTCGATCGCCGGCCCCCAGAGCTACCCGCTCTTCGCCCGGCTCGACGCACGGTACGGGTTCGAGGCGCTGGTGGTGAACTACCCGGCGCCCGATCCGGCCTCCGCCGCCGCCCTGGCCGCCTCGGCGCCCCTGGCCGACTGGGCCGCCGACCGGCGCACCTGGGCGCTCGTCGCCTTCGACGACGGGGGGCTCCTGTACCTGCGGCGGAACGGCCGCTACGCGGCCCTGGCCGCGCGCGACGAGTTCCGCTTCGCCCGCCCGGCCAACTCCATCACCAACGCCGCCCCCGGGACCCTTCCGTTCATCCTCGCCGACCTGCGGCGCTCGGTCTCCGAGACCCCGGACTGCATCCGCTGCCGGACCCTGCTCGGCGCCCACGCCGCCTCCATCGGCGCCTGGGACGAGGCGCTGGCCGCGGTGGGGCCGATCCTCTCGCGCCACGAGTTCGAGGTGAACGGTGCGGTGTCGGTCGCCGCCGCGGCGGAGGAGGGGCTCGGGCAGAACGGCGAGGCGGCCGCGCTCTACCGGCGGATGCTCCGCGCCGGGTACGATCCCGCCGGCGACCGGCGCCACCTAGCCGCCCTCGACTTCAAGGCGGGCGCGCTCGATCGCGCCTGGGCGGAGCTCGCCCCGAACCTCGCCTCCGGCGGGGACATGGCCGACGTCGCGCTCGCCGTCGACCTCGCCCGGTCCCGCCGCGCGCCGGCGGACGAGCAGCGCTGGACGGAGCGCCTGCGCGTCCTCCAGCAGGAGCGGCTCGCGCTCACCTACCGCGACAAGGGGATCGCCGCCTCCAACGCCGGCGACCTCCCGACCGCGATCACCTGGTACCAGGCCTCCCTCGGGGCCCGCGAGAGCGCCGAGGTCCGGGCGATCCTCGGGGAGGCCTACCGCTCCCTGGGGCGGTACGCGGACGCGCTCCGCGAGGAGGAGACGGCGGCGCGGCAGGACCCCCACCTCGGGCCGGCGGTCTTCGGGATGGCCGAGGCGCAGGAGGGGCTCGGCGATCCGGCGGCGGCCCGGCGGAGCTACCTCCGCCTCCTCGAGATCGAGCCGAGCGGCCTGCGGGCGGCGAAGGCGCGCCAGGCGCTCGCCCGCCTCGCCGGGCGCTGAGCCGACGGGGGCCGCGCGGCCGGGGGGGGCCCGCCGGCCCCCGGCGGATCCTACCCGGCCTTGAGCTGCCGGCCGGCCGCCGCGCTGCCGACGGCGCCGACCGGCCCGATCTCGGCGAGCATCCGCCGGACCGACTCCGGCATCTCGCCGCCGCTGGCCATCGAGTGCATCTCGTGGCCGAGGTAGCTGTTCTCGATGAGGAGCTTCAGCACGCTCACCATGAAGGACCGCTTCTCCGGGGAGAGCCGGGAGAGGTTCTTGAACTTGTCGTGGAAGAAGTGGCCGGTCGCCCGGTGGAGCTCGCGCTGCAGCTCCTCCATGGTCATGTTGTCGGGCTTCATGACCGGCTCGACCAGGTTGTAGCGGCGGTAGTCGCGGGTCACCACGTGCGACTCGAGCTGCGGGGTGAGGTCGGCGTAGGGCCAGGGGGTGAGCGCCAGGAAGAAGGCCATGTCCGGCGCGTACCACTTGGCGAGCTCGACCGTCTTGCGGATCGAGGCGGCCGTCTCCTCCGGGGTGCCGAGCACGAAGGAGGTCTCGCTCACCATCCCGTGGGCGTTGATCAGGTCGATGGCGCGCTTCGACTCGGCGACCTTGATGTCCTTCTGGTAGAGGTCGAGGGTCGACTGCTGGACCGACTCCACCCCGACGTAGATGTGGCTCACCCCGGCCGCCGCGTACCGCGGGAGGAGGTCCTCGTCGCGGATCACGTCGTCGACCCGGGTCTCCATCAGGATCTCCACCCCGGTTTGCCGCTCGATGAGCAGGTCGAGGATCCGCGCCCAGCGCTCGCGGCTCGAGGTCGGCGTCTCGTCGGAGAGCATCGCCACCCGGACGCCGTGGGCGTCGCGGAGGTGCTCGAGCTCCCGCACGAAGGCGAGCGGATCCCGCCCTCGCCAGGTGCGCGCCCAGAACTTCTGCTGCGAGCAGAAGGCGCACCGCTGGGAGCAGCCGCGCGCCGAGCTGGCGATGGCCAGCCGCCCGTGGGGCCGGGGCCGGTAGTGGTAGTGCTGCCAGTCGATCAGGTCCCACGCCGGCTCGAGCGCGTCGAGATCGGGGGCGAAGGCGCGGGGGCCGTTGGTGGACGGGCGACCGTCCCGCCGCCAGGCGAGGCCGTCGATCCGGTCGAAGCCCTCGCCGGCGACCACCGCCGCGACGAGCTCCTGCATGGTCTGCTCGCCCTCGCCGCGGACCACGAAGTCGACCGCCGGATCGTCGCGGAGGATCTCCTCCCAGCAGTAAGTGGCGTGGACGTTGCCGACCACCGTCCGGACCCCGGGGTTCCAGGCCTTGGCCGTCGCGCAGATGACCCGCGCGTCCGGCTCGGTGGCGGTGATCGCCGTCGTCCCGACGATGTCCGGCCGGAAGGACTCGATCTTCCGGGCGATGTCCTCGTGGGTCGCGAAGAGGCTCATCGCGTCGTAGATCTCGACCTCCGCGCCGGCGCGCCGCGCCGCGCCCGCCAGGTAGACGAAGGCGAGCGGCAACCAGACGCCCGCCGCCTCGACCACGCCCGAGTGGTAGGGCGAGGTGATGAGCAGGACACGCGGGCGACGGTCGGCCATGTCGGAGATCCTCCGCTACGGTTTCCGGGAGAAGCGACCGA
>JAJXSQ010000124.1 GCA_021784495.1 Myxococcales bacterium
GCGGCGGCGGAGGGCGCGGACGCGGGCGAGGCGCGGGCGCGGGCGCGGGCGGAGGGACCACCGCGTCGTCGCGGCGGGGGTGGACCACGAGGTGGACCGTCACCGGCGGCCGGCGCCCCGGCGAGGTCGCCGGGCTCGGCGGTGGACGGGAGAGGAGCCAGCCGAAGCCGGCGCCGTGCACGGCGACCGCGGCGGCGAGCGCGGGGAGGAGGCTGGACCGGACCGGGGTCACGGGGCCGCGGCGGGCCGGGTGTCGAGGGCGATTTCGGTCACCCCCGCGAGCCTGAGCCGGTCGACCGCCTCGGCGAAGCGGCCGTAGGGGGCCGCCACGTCCGCGGAGACGAACCCGGCGAGCGGGGCGCCGCCAGGCGCGCCGCCCGCGGCGGCCCGCGCCCGGGCCGCGGCGACGACTCCGGCGATGTCCTCGAGCCGCCCCGGGGCGCCGTCGACGAGGACCGCGCCGCTGGCGGTGATGGCGACGGTCACCAGCGCCGGCGGGCTCGCCTCGGCCGACGCCGCGCGCGGGAGCTGGACGGGGACGCTCCGGTTCACCACCTGGGAGGCGGTGACGATGAAGACCACGAGCAGGGTGAGGCAGACGTCGACGATCGGCGTCACGTTCACCCCGCCGATCAGCTCCTCCTCGGCGCCGCCGTAGGACCCGGCCATGGTCAGCCCTCCGCGCCGTCGTCCGGCCGGAGCCGGCCGAGGTTCGCGATCAGGGTGCGCATGAGCGCCTCCGCGAGCTTGGTCCGCGCGGTGACGTGGGCCCGGAGCGCGTTGAAGGCGACGACCGCCGGGACCGCCACGCTGATCCCGAGCCCGGTGGTCACCAGCGCCTCTCCGATGGAGCTCATGACCTGCGAGTTGGACGACGCCTGGACCGTGCCGAGCTTGCCGAGGACGTAGAAGGCGCCGACGATCCCGATCACCGTGCCGAGGAGCCCGATCAGGGGCGCGATGTTCCCGATGGTGGTGAGCACCGCCAGCCGGGCCTCGTAGCGCGCCCGCTCCTCGGAGAGCTGGCCGAGCATCGCCTGCTCGACCGCCGCGGGGTCGCGCTCCCCGCGCGCGGCCAGCCGCAGGCCGGCGCGGAGGACGTTGCGCACCAGCGAGTCGCCCTCGACGGAGCGGAGGGCCGCCCCCACCTCGCCGCCGGCCAGGCTCGCGTCGAGGGCGGCGCGCAGCGCCGGGTACCGCTCCGGCGTACGGAGGTAGAGCGCGAGCCGGTCGAGCAGCACGGCGAGCGCGAGGATGGAGGTCGCGACCAGGACCCAGTTGACCCAGTCGGCCCCGAAGGAGGCGGTGAGGTCGAGGAACCGCTTGGTGAGCATGGCTGCCCCCTCCCCGGGGCCGCGCGGCGAGCCGGAGCCGCGGGGGGGAGCGGGAGGTCCGCCCGGCCCGGTGGCCCCGGCCGCGTCAGGGATTCGCGGACGGCTGCGCCGCGCCGCGGAGGATCGGATCGAGCTCCCCGGCCCGGTCGAGCGCGTCGAGGTCGGAGAAGCCGCCGAGGGAGCGCTCCCCGACGAAGATCTGCGGGACGGTCCGCTGGCCGCTCCGCTCGACGAGCCAGGCGCGGAGGTCGTCGCGCCCCTCCACGCGGATCTCCTCGAACGCGACCGCCTTGCGCCCGAGGAGCGCCTTGGCGCGGTGGCAGAAGGGACAGCTCTCCTTGGTGTAGATGGTCACCTTCGGGGTGGTCATGCCCGGAGGATAACCGGTCGGCCTCGGGTACGCAGCGGCGTCGACCGGGCACCCCGGGGCGGGGCGCGCCGGCGAGCGGGCGGCCGGCGAGCGTGGTAGGGGAGGGCCATGGTCCTCTCTCCCCGTCGCGCGCCGGCGGCGCGCGAGCCCGCAGCCCGCCGGCGGAGTCCGGCGCGCGAGGGCGCCGGCCGGGAGCGGCCGTGATCCCGACGGTCGGGACCCCGGCCCTCTGGGCCGGGTTCGTCGCGCTCGTGGTGGCGCTCCTCCTCCTGGACCTCGGGATCTTCCACCGGCGGGATCGGGTCCTCTCCGTCGGCGCGGCCCTCGGCTGGACCGCGGTCTGGGCGGCGCTCTCCCTCGCCTTCGGCGCCTTCGTCTGGTGGCGCTTCGGCGAGGATCGCGCCGCCGAGTACCTGGCCGGCTACGTCATCGAGCAGTCGCTCTCGATCGACAACCTCTTCGTCTTCCTCCTCCTGTTCGGGAGCTTCGGCGTCCCGCCCCCGCTCCAGCACCGCGTCCTCCACTGGGGCATCCTCACCGCGATCGTGCTCCGGGCCGCCATGATCCTGGCCGGGACGGCGCTGGTGGCGCGGTTCACCTGGATCCTCTACGGGTTCGGCGCCTTCCTGATCTTCACCGGGGGGAAGCTCCTCCTCCGGGGGGAGGAGGCGGAGGAGGCGGACCTGGAGGGCAACCGGGCCTTCCGGCTCCTCCGACGGCTGGTCCCGGCGACGCACCGCTTCCACGGCCGTCACTTCGTCGTCGTCGAGGCCGGGCGCCGGGTGGCCACGCCGCTCCTCCTCTGCCTGGTGATGGTCGAGCTCTCCGACGTCGTCTTCGCCCTCGACTCGGTCCCCGCGGTCTTCGGCGTGACCCTCGACCCCTTCATCGTCTTCACCTCGAACATCTTCGCCATCCTCGGGCTGCGCTCGCTCTTCTTCGCCCTGGCGCGGATGGTCGACCGCTTCCACCGGCTGGAGCACGGGGTCGCCCTGGTGCTGCTCTTCGTCGGCGGGAAGATGGTGGCGTCGCGCTGGGTGGAGATCGGCCGGTGGACGTCGCTCGGCGTGGTGGTGGCCCTGCTCGCCGGCGCGGTGGCCGCGTCGATCGCCTGGCCGGCCGCGGATCGCGCGGGTCCGGGCGCGCCGCCGGCCGGGCCCGGCGCCTGACCGGGCCCTCCGGCCGGCCGGAGGCGCGGGATCAGGAGAAGACGACGGTCTTGTTCCCGTGGACGATGACCCGGTCCTCGCAGTGCCACCGGACCGCCCGCGCCAGCACGCGGCGCTCGAGGTCGCGCCCGAGGTGCTTCAGGTCGTCGACCTCGTCCCGGTGGGTCACCCGGCCGACGTCCTGCTCGATGATCGGCCCCGCGTCCAGGACCTCGGTGACGTAGTGGGCGGTCGCGCCGACGATCTTCACCCCGCGGTCGTAGGCCTGGCGGTACGGATCGGCGCCGACGAACGCGGGGAGGAAGCTGTGGTGGATGTTGATGATCCGCTCGGGGAAGCGCGCCACGAAGGCGCCGGAGACGATCTGCATGTAGCGGGCGAGGACGACCAGATCGGCCTTGCCGTCGAGGAGCTCGACCATCCGGGCCTCGGCCGCGGCGCGCCCCTCGCGGCCGTTCGGGACGTGGAAGAAGGGGACGCCGAAGCCCTCGACCGCGCCGCCCAGGTCGGGGTGGTTGGAGATCACCATCGACACGTCGGCCGGCAGGTCCCCCCGCCGCCAGTTCCAGAGCAGCTCGAGGAGCGCGTGGTCGTGCCGCGACACCAGGACCGCGACCTGCTTCCGGCGGCCGGGCTGGGCGAGGCGCCAGGACATGGCGAACGGCCGGGCGACGTCGAGCTCGAAGGCCCGCTCCAGGTCGGGGAGGGGGAGGTCGATGGCGCCGGTCTGGAACTCGAGGCGGGTGAAGTAGACCCCGCCGTCGTCGTCGGTCGAGTGCTGGTCGAAGTCGATGATGTTCGCGCCGTGCCGGAAGAGGAAGCCGGAGATCGCGGCGATGATCCCCGGGCGGTCGGGGCAGCGGACGAGGAGGATGGCGCGCGGGTCGGTCACGGCGCCGAAGGTAGCAGGATCCCTGGCGTGTTCAACCGGGACGCGATCGCCCGGACGCGGGCGCGGAGCCCGGGGCGGCGCGCCGCGCCGCGCTCCGCCGGTGCGCCCAGGCGCGCCGGTGCAGCGGCGTCTCGCCGCACGACGGCTGGACGCGCCTCCGCGAGTTCACCCAACGTGCCGCACGGCTTGCGCGCGCGCCGGGGGAGGTCGTCGCCTCCGGCAGCGTTTGCGCCGAATCTAGGGGAAAAGACCCAGAAGACTCGGTACATGGGGGATGGACCGGCGCCGCGCGCCTTGCTACGAATGACGCACGGATGGTCAACGTCGCGCGGGCGCGTCCAGCGCGCCGCGCCCAGGGCGGGGGTTCACGATGAGGAACGATGCGGTCCTGCTGATGCTGGCGCTGGCCGCCGGTCCGGCCCGGGCAGGGATCCCCGAGGAGCGGGAGGAGTGCCTCGGGTGCCACTCCGATCCGTCGCAGGTCTTCGTCCTCTCGAGCGGGGAGAAGCTCTCGCTCTACGTCGACGCCGCGGGCTTCGCGCGCTCGGTCCACGGGGAGAGCCTCCGCTGCACCGACTGCCATTCGGACAAGACGGCGGACCACGCCAGCGGCTCGCTCACCTTCCGGACCCGGCGGGAGGTGACCAAGGCCTACTACGAGCAGTGCAAGGGCTGCCACTTCGCCAACTACACGAAGACCCTCGACGGCGTCCACTACGCGGTCATGTCGAGGGGGAACGACAAGGCCGCGCTCTGCGTCGACTGCCACGGCGCCCACGACATCTCCCGCCCCGGTCAGCCCCGCACCCGCATCTCCCAGATGTGCAGCCGGTGCCACGCCCGGGAGGCGGCGGTCTACGCGCGGAGCGTCCACGGCCGCGCCTCCGAGACGAACCCCGACGTCCCGGTTTGCACCGACTGCCACCGCGCCCACGACATCGCCGATCCTCGCGACGGCTCGCTCGCGCGCCGCACGCCGGAGCTCTGCGGCCGCTGCCACGGCGACGCGAAGCTCATGGCGCGCTACGGCCTGTCCACCGCGGTGATCGGCACCTACCTCGCCGACTTCCACGGGATGTCGGCGACGCTCCAGCGCCGCGAGGGGGCGGCGAGCGGGGCGCCCCTGGCGGCGGTCTGCACCGACTGCCACGGCGTCCACGACATCCAGCGCCCGGAGGATCCCCGCTCCTCGGTGATGGCGGCCAACCTCCAGCGCACCTGCGCCCGCTGCCACCCCGGCGCCAGCGCGAGCTTCCCGCGGGCGTGGCTCTCGCACTACGAGCCGACCTTCGAGCGGGCCCCGCTCGTCTGGCTCGTCCAGACCTTCTACCGGATCATGATCCCGTTCATGGTGGGCGGCCTCGTGCTCCAGATCGCGCTGCACCTCTGGCGCGTCGTCGCGAACCGCTAGGCGCCCCGGCGCGAGAGGGATGACATGACCGACCCACACGCGAGCGAGCCCGCGAGCCGGGCCACCGACCTCACCCGCTTCTCGGCGGCGCAGCGCGCCGAGCACCTGGCCACCATGCTGGTCTTCGTGCTCCTCTGCCTGACCGGGCTCCCGCAGAAGTTCTACACGGCCGGCTGGGCGCAGACGCTGATCGGGCTCTTCGGCGGCATCGACCGGACCCGCTGGATCCACCGCTTCTCGGGGGTGGTCCTGGGCCTGGCCACCGCCGCCCACTTCACCAACGCCACCCGGACGATGCTCTCCCGGCGCGTGGGCCTGATCATGGTCCCGAACCGGCGGGACTTCGAGGACGCCATCCTCCAGCTCCGCTACTACCTGGGGCTGACCGATCGTCACCCGCAGTACGATCGGTACGACTACAAGCAGAAGTTCGAGTACTGGGGGCTGGTCTTCGGCAACGTGATCATGGTGGTCACCGGGCTCATCCTCTTCTTCCCGGTCCGGTTCGCCGAGATCTTCCCCGGGCAGGTGATCCCGGCGGCCAAGGTCGCCCACTCCAACGAGGGGCTGATGGCCTTCTTCGTCATCACCATCTGGCACATCTTCAACGCCCACCTCAACCCCGACGTCTTCCCCTTCGATCCCTCGATGTTCACGGGTAAGATCAGCCGGGAGCGGATGCTGCACGAGCACCCGCTGGAGCTCGCCCGGATCGAGGGGCGCGGGCCGGAGGGGGGTGGGGGCGCCACCGCCGATCATGCACGCGAGCGCGAGCTGCGGTGATCTCCTCGAGCAGGCGATCGTCCACTCCCTGATCGCCGCGCTCTTCGTGGAGGCGCTGATCCGGGCCTGGCGCGTGGGCCACCCGGGCCAGCGGCTGGCGCTGCGGCGGCTGGCGCTCGCCCAGCCGCTCCTCGTCTCCCCGGCGCTCGTCCTGCTCTTCCCGTGGCGCGCCGGGGTCGCCTTCCGCGCGGCGGCGCTGCTCGACGGCCGGAGCTGGTCCGAGGTCCGGCTCCTGGGGTTCGACGCGTCGCGGGCGTTCCTCGGGGGCCTGGCGGCGCTGGGGGCGGCCCTCTTCCTCCTGGACGCGCGCGCCGTCGTGCGGGAGCTGCGCCGCGGAGGGCCCCGGGCCGCGGACCCCGACCGGGCGACCGCGGCCCGGATCGCGGCCGCGGTCGGGGCGCTGGCGCGCGGCGCGGGCGGGCCGCCGCGGATCTCCTTCCTCGACCGGGCCGGCCCCGCCGTGTACTGCGCCGGCCTCCGGCGGCAGCGGGTGGTCGTCTCCCGCGGCGCGATCGAGCGGCTCGACGACGCCGAGCTCGCCGCGGCGCTGGCGCACGAGCAGGCCCACCTGGAGCGGCGCGATCCCGCCCGGAGCTGGGGGCTGCTGGGGCTGCGCGCGCTCCTGTGGGTGAGCCCCGCCTTCCAGCTCGAGGCCAGGGTCGCGGCGCGCGACGCCGAGCGGATCGCCGACGAGCGGGCGGTCGCCCTGGGCGCGGACCGGGTCGCGCTGGCGAGCGCGCTGGTGAAGCTCCACCGGGCCGGGACCGGTCGCCGGACGCTGGTCCTCGGCGGCGCGCTCGACGGGCCGCTCCGCCGGGCGCGCTCCGCCGACGTCGTGCAGCGGGCGC
>JAJXSQ010000125.1 GCA_021784495.1 Myxococcales bacterium
GCGGCGGCCCCCGAGGGCGGCGGCGCCGACCCCGCGGGCGACGGCTCAGCGCCGCCCCGCCGGCCCGGCCCCCGCCGGCGGATCGGCGAGCGGATCCTCGCCGGAGGACCAGGAGGGGAGGACGCGATCGGAGAGCTGGAAGTGCTCGCCGTCGTGCTCCGTGTAGACGACGTAGATCGCCTCCCGCGCCAGGTCGAAGCTCCGCGCCGCCTCGTCGATGGTGGCGAGCGCGAGCCGCCGCTTCTGGTCGCGGGTGCGGCCGAGGCGGATGTCGGCGTTCACGAACATCGTCCTCCCGCCGCTCGCCTGCGCCCGCCCGAAGAGGAGGTCGTCCGGCCCGAAGCAGCGCAGGGTGACGGCGACGTGGTCGGTGCCGGTGTCCATCACCTCCGCGAAGTGGCGGACGACGGCCTGCGCGAACCGCCGCTTCGCCTCGGTCGGCGGGGTGAAGTTCATCTCGAATTGCAGGTGGGGCATCGGCTCCTCCGGTGAGCGATCCTTGCCCGGTCCGCGCCGCCAGGTCGACCACCCGCTCGGAGGTCCTCCGCCGCTTGAGCCCTCGACGAGCCGCGCGCGCCTCGCGCCGGACCGACATGATCGGCGCCCCGGGCGCTCCGCCCGCTGCCGAGGAGCCGACATGGCCCAGATCCAGCCGATCCCGAAGGACCTGCACACCGTCACCCCGAACCTGGTGCTGAAGGACTGCGCCCGGGCGATCGAGTTCTACCGGCGCGCCTTCGGCGCCGAGGAGGTGATGCGCATGCCGACGCCGGACGGCCGCCACATCTGGCACGCCGAGCTCCGGATCGGCGACTCGATCCTCTACCTCGCCGACGAGCTGCCCGACGGGCCGCTGCGCGCGCCGACCCAGGCCGCGCCGGCGCCGGTCTCGATCCAGCTCTACGTGAAGGACTGCGACGCCCTCTTCGGCCGGGCGGTCAAGGCCGGCGCGATCCAGGTGTCGGCGCCCCAGGACACCTTCTGGGGCGATCGCATGGGGGCCGTCGCCGATCCCTTCGGCTACCGCTGGTCGGTCGCCACCCACGTCCGCGACGTCTCCGCGCGCGACATGGAGCGGGCGGTCGACGAGCTCCGCCGCCACGCCGGCGGGAAGACCGACGTCGCCGCCCAGGGCGCCTGGCGGGCGGCCGAGGACGAGGAGTCGGAGTCGATGCACCGCTGATCGCCGCTCCCGGCGATCGCCCGCCGGGGCGGGCCCGGACCGCGCTGGCCGCGGCGGTCCCTCCCCGGCGGCGCTCCTCCCCGGGCGGCCTCGCTCCGCCCGGGCCCGTCCCGGCCGCACCCCGCCTTGACAGGCCGCGCCCGGACCGCATACGAGTTTCGGTAGCGTGCTACGGGCCCTCCCGCCCCCGCCGCCCGGTCCTCCATGCACATGTCCGACGCCTTCCTCTCCCCCGCCGTCGGCGGCGCCATGCTGGCCGCGAGCGGCGGCGTCGCGAGCGTCGCCGCGCGGCGGCTCCGGCGGCGGCCGGACGAGGGGCGGGTCGCGCTCATGGGCGTGCTCGGGGCCTTCGTCTTCGCCGCCCAGATGGTGAACTTCGCCATCCCCGGCACCGGCTCGAGCGGCCACCTCGCCGGCGGGCTCCTCCTCGCGATCCTCCTCGGCCCCCACGCCGCCTTCCTCACCATGGCCTCGGTCCTGGCGGTCCAGGCGTTCGTCTTCGCCGACGGCGGGCTCCTGGCGCTCGGCTGCAACCTGTTCAACATGGGCTTCTGCGCCTGCTACGTCGCCTACCCGCTCGCCTGCCGGCCGCTCGTCGGCCGCGAGGCCTCGGCGCGCCGGCTCGCCCTGGGCGCCGTCGCCGGGAGCGTCCTCGCCCTGCAGCTCGGCGCCCTGGGCGTGGTGGTGGAGACCGCGCTCTCCGGCGCCTCGGCCCTCCCGCTCCGCTCCTTCGCGCTGCTGCTCCTCCCCGTCCACCTGGCCATCGGGATCGCCGAGGGGCTGGTCACCGGGGCGGTGGTCCTCTTCCTGCGGCGGACCCGCCCCGAGCTGCTCGCCGGCGGCGCCCCGGCCGCGCCCGGCCGCCGGTCGCTCCGCCCCGTCCTCGTCGGCGCCGCGCTCGCCGCCGCGCTCGTCGGCGGGGTCGTCTCCTGGTTCGCCTCGGCGCGGCCCGACGGGCTCGAGTGGTCGCTGGCGCGGGTCGGGGCGGCGCCGCCGGCGGTCGACCGGCTCCACCGGCTCCTCGAGGGGCTCCAGGCCGCCACCGCGCTCCTCCCCGGCTACGCCTTCCGCGGCGACGCGGCGCCGGCGGGCGCCGCCCCCTGGCCGGCCCCGAGCGCCGGCACGACCGCCTCCGGGATCGCCGGGGCGCTCCTCACCCTCGGCCTCGCCGTCGCCGTCGGCGCCGCGCTCCGCCTGGCGCGCCGCGCCGACCGCTCCCCCCGGACGCCGGCGGGGCCGCCGTGAGCGCGGCTCCGGGAGGGCGCTGATCCGATGGCAGGCCTCGAGTCGGCCCTCGCCCACCTGGGGAGCATCGAGGCCCTCGCCGCCCGGGCGACGCCGGTCCACCGGCTCGACCCGCGGGCCAAGCTGCTCACCACCGGCGCCTTCCTGGCGACCGTCGTCTCCTTCGGACCCCGGCAGGTGATCCCGCTGCTGCCGCTCGCCCTCTACCCGGTCGCCCTGGGCGCGCTCGGCGACGTCCCCGCCCGGCCGGTCCTCGCCCGGCTGGCGCTCGCCTCCCCCTTCGTGCTCCTGGTCGCGATCTGGAACCCGCTCCTCGATCGGGCCCCGGCGCTCGCCATCGGCGGGCTGGTCGTCAGCGGCGGCTGGCTCTCCTTCGCCTCGATCCTCCTCCGGTTCTGCCTGACCCTGGGCGCGGCGCTGGTCCTCGTCGCCGTCACCGGCTTCGACGCCACCTGCGCCGCCCTCGGCCGGCTGGGCGCGCCGCGGATCCTCGTCGAGCAGCTCCTCCTCCTCCACCGCTACCTCTTCGTCCTGGTGGACGAGGCGGCGCGGCTCCTCC
The DNA here is from genome assembly GCA_021784495.1 of Myxococcales bacterium. Lineage (GTDB taxonomy): Bacteria > Myxococcota > Myxococcia > Myxococcales > Anaeromyxobacteraceae > JADKCZ01. Next base: position 2,988 of record JAJXSQ010000125.1, read on the forward strand.
GCGCCCACGCGCTCCGGGCGCCGGAGGCGCGCCGGCCCGGGCTCCGCGTGGCCGGCTCGATGCTCGGCCAGCTCCTCCTGCGGACGCTGGCGCGCGCGCAGCGGATCCACCGGGCGATGCTCTGCCGCGGCTTCGACGGCGTCCTGCGGCGGCGCGGGGCCCTCCGGCTCCGGGCCGTCGACCTGGCCTTCACCGGCGGCTGGTGCGCCTTCTTCGCGCTGGCGCGCGCCGTCGACCTCCCCCGCCTCCTCGGCGGCCTCGCGCTGGGGGCAGGCCGGTGAGCCACCACCTGGTCTCGGCCGCGGACCTCCGGTTCGCCTACCCCGACGGCACCGAGGCGCTCCGCGGGGTGAGCTTCGTCATCCACCACGGCGAGTCGGTCGGGCTGGTCGGCGCCAACGGGGCCGGCAAGTCGACGCTCCTCCTCCACCTCGCCGGCGCGCTGCTCCCGACCTCCGGCCAGGTGCGCGTCGGGGACTGGCCGGTGACCGCCTCGACCCTCCCCCAGATCCGGCGGAGCCTCGGGCTCGTCTTCCAGGACGCCGACGACCAGCTCTTCATGCCGACCGTGGGCGACGACGTCGCCTTCGGCCCCCTCAACCTGGGGCTCCCCCCCGCCGAGGTGGACCGCTGCGTGGCGGCGGCGCTCGAGCGGGTCGGCGCCGCCCACCTGCGCGACCGCCCCTCCCACCGGCTCTCCGGCGGCGAGAAGCGGCTCGCGGCGATCGCCGCGGTCCTCTCCAGCTCGCCGGACATCCTGGTGATGGACGAGCCGAGCGCGAACCTCGACCCGGCGGCGCGCCGCCGGATCCTCTCCCTGCTCCGCTCCTTCGAGCACACCAAGATCGTCGCCAGCCACGACCTCGACCTGGTGCTCGACGTCTGCGCCCGGACGATCGTCCTCCACGAGGGGCGGGTGGCGGCCGACGGCCCGTCGGCGGAGATCCTCGCCGACGCCCGGCTCCTCGAGCCGGTGCGGCTCGAGCCGCCGCTCCGGCTCCAGGCCTGCCCGCGCTGCGGCGGCGCGGCCCGCTGACGGACCCGCCCCGCCCCGCCCCCGGCTACCGGGCCGGCGCCCCGGCGGAGAACTTCCGGAGGAGCGACGCGGCGCAGCTCCGGGACCGGTCGCGCGTCTGCCGGGCGTAGAGCGCCTGGCCGTCCTCCCGCAGCTTCTCCCGGCTGGCGGCGGCGATGGAGTCGGGCGGGTAGAGGGTGCTGCAGGTGTCGCGCCAGAGCACCCGGCCGCTCGCCGGATCGACGAGGCTCGCGCGGACGTCGAACCAGGGGACGTAGTCGTACCAGCAGCCGACCAGGCTCCAGCGGCTGGTCTCGAAGACCAGCACCGGGCTCCCCCCGAAGCGGCTCGACAGCGTGCCCCGTCCGGCGTCGGCGATCTTCACCGGCTCCGCCGCCACGGGGAAGGGGCGCGCCGCGGCGTGGGCGGCGTCCGCGAACTCGGCGGCGGTCGCCTGCGCCGGGTCGACCGGGTAGGCCTGGCGCAGCTGCTGGGTCCAGTTCTCCTCGAAGTCCGACCAGATGTCGCCGCCCATCAGGACCGGGATCACCGCCGGGGCCGGCCCGTCGGCCGCGCCGAGCTCGGGGAGGCCGGGCGGCGTCTCGAGCGAGGAGCCGGAGTAGGTCCAGACGCGGACCCCCTCGTCGGTGGGGCAGTCGACCGTCGGTCCGGCCGAGGCGAGGAAGGCGGTCGGGATCTCGGGGCCCGCGGCCAGACGGGAGGCCTCGCCCGGGGCGAGCGCCACCGCGCCGGCGCAGCCGGCGAGGACCAGGGCGAACGCGGCGGGGACGACGGCTCGCCGCGCGGTGAACGTGTGCTCCATGGCTCGACTCCTTCCGCCTCCGCGACGGGTCCCATATAGCCCGGCGACGTGCCGCCGGCCACGATCGCGGCGGGGGGCGGGCGCGGCCGGGGGGGGGCCCCGGGGTTGACCTGACGTGAAGAGACGGCCGCGCGGCGGGCCCGCGATCGGGGGGGTCACCGCCGGGTCGTCCCCGGGGCGCCGCCGGCCGGTTGCGCCATACTGGGGAGATGGACCGGACCCTCGCCCTCCTCGAGCTCGGGCTCGCCCTCCCCACCGCGCTCGCGCTCGTCCGGATCGCGGCGCCCTACGGCCGCCACGCCCGGGCCGGCTGGGGGCCGACGCTTCCGGCGCGGCTCGGCTGGCTCCTCATGGAGAGCCCCGCCTCGCTCTGGTTCCTGGCCGTCTACCTCGCCGGCCCGGCGCGCGCCTCGCCGGCGCCGCTCGCCCTCCTCGCCCTCTGGCAGCTCCACTACCTCCACCGCGCCTTCGTCTACCCGCTCCGGATGCGCCCCGGCGGCCGGATGCCGGTCGCGGTGGCGCTCCTCGCCGTGCTCTTCAACCTCCTCAACGGCTTCACCAACGCCCGGGCCACCTCCGGCGCGGCCGCCCACGGCGGCGCCTGGCTCGGCGACCCGCGCTTCCTGGCCGGCGCCGCGGTCTTCCTGGCCGGCTTCGCCCTCAACCTCTGGTCCGACCGGGCGCTCGCGCGGCTCCGCGCGCCGGGCGAGACCGGCCACCGGGTGCCGCGCGGCGGCCCCTTCGAGTGGGTCTCCTGCCCGAACTACCTCGGCGAGGTGGTCGAGTGGGCCGGCTGGGCGCTCGCCAGCTGGTCGCTGGCCGGCCTCGCCTTCGCCGTCTACACCGCGGCGAACCTGGTCCCGCGGGCGCGCTCCCACCACGCCTGGTACCGCGCCCGCTTCCCCGCCTACCCCCCCGGCCGCCGCGCGATCCTCCCCTTCCTCCTCTAGGTCCCACCGTGAACGTCCTGGTCACCGGCTCCTTCGGCAACGTCGGCTCCCACCTCCTCCCCGAGCTGCTGCGCGAGGGGCACCGGGTCCGCTGCCTCGACCTCGACGGCGCCGACCGCCGCCGGGTGGCCCGCGGGCTGGGGGGGCGGATCGAGGTCCTGTGGGGCGACGTCCGCGACGCCTCCCTCCTCGACCGCGCCACCGACGGCGTGGAGGCGGTCGTCCACCTCGCCGCGCGGATCCCCCCGGGGAGCGAGGAGGCGCCGGAGGAGGCCCGCGCGGTGAACGTCGGCGGGACGGCGGCGCTCCTCGCCGCCTGCCGCGCCCGGACGGCGCCCCCGCGCCTCCTCTTCACCTCGACCTTCGACGTCCACGGCCGGACCCAGGATCGCCCGCCGCCGCGGCGCGCCGGGGACCCGCTCGCCGCCACCGACGGCTACACCGCCGCCAAGATCGAGGCCGAGGCGCTGGTCCAGGGCTCGGGCCTCCCCTGGTGCATCCTGCGGCTCACCGACGTGCCGGTCCTCGGGGTGCGCGACCCGCACCCCATCATGTTCGAGATCGGCCTCCACAACCGGATCGAGTCGCTCCACGCCGACGACGCCGCCACCGCGCTCGCCCGGGCGCTGCGGACGCCGGCGGTCTGGGGCCGGATCCTCATGGTCGGGGGCGGGCCGAGCTGCCAGCTCACCTACGGCGAGTACCTCGCCCGCCTCCTCGCGGCCATGGGGGTGGAGATGCTCCCCGCCGAGGCCTTCGCCGCCGCCGACTACGTCACCGACTGGGTCGACAGCGACGAGGCGGAGCGGCTGCTCGCCTACCGGCGGCGCGGGTTCGACCGGATCGCCGCCGACGTCGCCGCCGCGCAGGGGTGGCGGCGGCGGGTCGCCCCGCTCGCCGGGCCGCTCGTCCAGCGGTCGCTCCTCGCCCTCTCCCGCCCGTGGCGGGAGCGGCGCGGCTGACCGGCCGGGCCGTCACCCCCCGTCGCCGGCGCGCCGCGGCGGACCCTCC
>JAJXSQ010000126.1 GCA_021784495.1 Myxococcales bacterium
GAGCGCGCCGGGGGCTTCGCCGCCTGCGGGCGGGCCTTCGCCGGGCGCGCCGCCCGCTTCCCGCTCGCCGCCGCCTCGCGGAGCGCCGCCTGGGCCGCCGCCAGCCGGGCGATGGGGAGGCGGAACGGCGAGCAGGAGACGTAGTCGAGCCCGAGCTGGTGGCAGAACTCGACCGAGGACGGGTCGCCCCCGTGCTCGCCGCAGATCCCGAGCTTGATCCCGGGGCGGGAGGCGCGGCCGCCCTCGGCCGCGATCCGCATCAGCGCGCCGACGCCGGCGCGGTCGATGGAGACGAAGGGATCGACCGGCCAGATCTCCTTCTCCAGGTAGCTCGCCAGCACCGGGCCGGTGTCGTCGCGCGACAGCCCGAAGGTGGTCTGGGTGAGGTCGTTCGTCCCGAAGGAGAAGAACTCCGCCGCCCGGGCGATCTCGCCGGCGGTGAGCGCGCCGCGGGGCACCTCGATCATGGTGCCGATCAGGTACTTCACCCGCTGGCCGCGCTCGGCGAAGACCGCCTCGGCGGTCCTCCGGACGACGGCCGCCTGGTCCTCGAGCTCGGCGCGGTCGCCGACCAGCGGGATCATCACCTCGGGGAGGACCTTCATCCCCCGCTCGGCGACGTCGCAGGCCGCCTCGAAGATCGCCCGGGCCTGCATGGCGGTGATCTCCGGGTAGGAGATGCCGAGCCGGCAGCCGCGGTGGCCGAGCATCGGGTTCGACTCGGCGAGCTCCTCGATGCGGGCCTCCACCTGGGCGACCGTCCGCCCGGTGGCCGCGGCCAGCGCGGCGATCCCGTCGGCGTCCGAGGGGAGGAACTCGTGGAGCGGCGGGTCGATCGTCCGGATGGTCACCGGGCGCGGCGCCATGGCCTCGAAGAGCCCGACGAAGTCGGCCCGTTGGAGCGGCAGGAGCCGGGCGAGCGCCCGCTCCCGCTCGGCGGTGGTGTCGGCGACGATCATCTCGCGCATCGGGCCGATCTTCGCCTCGCCGAAGAACATGTGCTCGGTCCGGCACAGCCCGATCCCCTGGGCGCCGAAGGCGACCGCCACCCGGGCCTGGTCCGGCTGGTCGGCGTTGGCGCGGACGCCGAGCCGCCGGGCGGCGTCGGCCCAGCCGAGGAGCCGGGCGAAGCGGCGGTAGGCCGGCGCGTCGGCGGCCGGCCGCGACCGGTCGACCAGCACCTGGACCACCTCCGACGGGCTCGTCTCCAGCTTGCCCTCGAGCACCTCGCCGGTGCTCCCGTCGATCGAGAGCCAGTCCCCCTCGCGGACCACCCGCGGGGCGGCGGCGGTCTGGACGGTCATGGTCCGGGCCAGGTAGTCGAAGGAGAGCGCCCCGCAGCCGACGACCGCCACCTTGCCCATCTGGCGCGCGACCAGCGCCGCGTGGCTGGTCATGCCGCCGAAGGCGGTCACGAACCCCTCGGCGGCGTCCATGCCCCGGATGTCCTCCGGGCTCGTCTCGTGGCGGGCGAGGATCACCTGCTCTCCGCGCCGCCGCCAGGCCTCGGCGTCCTCCGCGAAGAAGACCAGCCGGCCGCTCGCCGCGCCCGGCCCCGCCGGCAGCCCCCGCGCCAGGAGCCGCCCCGCCCGCACGGCCTCCTCCCGGTGCGCCGGGTCGAAGATCGGCCGGAGGAGGTGGTTCAGCGCCTCCGGCTCGACGCGGAGGATCGCCTCCTCGCGGGTGATGAGGCGCGCCTCGGCCATCTCCACGGCGATCCGGACCGCGGCCAGGCCGGTCCGCTTGCCGTTGCGCGTCTGGAGGACGTAGAGCGTGCCGCGCTCGACGGTGAACTCGATGTCCTGCATGTCGCGCGCGTGGCGCTCGAGCCGGCTCCGGACGTCCTCGAGCTGCGCCGCGATCGCCGGCCAGCGCGCCGCCAGGTCGGCGATCCGCTGGGGGGTGCGGATCCCGGCGACCACGTCCTCGCCCTGGGCGTTGACCAGGAACTCCCCGTAGAACCGGTCCTCGCCGGTGGCCGGGTCGCGGGTGAAGGCCACGCCCGTCCCCGAGTCCTCGCCCATGTTGCCGAAGACCATCGACTGGACGGTCACCGCCGTCCCCCAGCTCGAGGGGATGCCGTTCAGCTTCCGGTAGGCGTCGGCCCGGTCGTTCTCCCAGCTCCGGAAGACGGCGCCGATGGCGGCCAGCAGCTGGTCCTCCGGCGCCTCCGGGAAGGCCGCGCCGGTGCGGGCCTTGATCTCCGCCTTGAAGTCGGCGACCAGCCGCTGGAGCGCCGCGACCGGCAGCTCGGCGTCGTGGGTGACGCCGTGGCTCGCCTTGGCCCGCTCGAGGATCACCTCGAAGGGATCCCGGTCCTCCTTCCGCTCCGGCTTGAGGCCGAGCACCACGTCGCCGAACATCGCGCAGAAGCGGCGGTAGCTGTCCCAGGCGAAGCGCGGGTTGCCCGACCGGGCGGCCAGCCCCTCGACCGTCCGGTCGTTGAGGCCGAGGTTCAGCACGGTGTCCATCATCCCGGGCATCGAGACCCGGGCGCCGGAGCGGACCGAGACGAGGAGCGGGTTCGCCGGATCCCCGAACCCCTTCCCGGTGAGCCGCTCGACCTTCCGGAGCGCCGCCGTCACCTCGCGCGCCAGCCCGGCCGGGAGCCGCTTCCCGGCGGTGTAGTAGGCGGAGCAGACCTCGGTGGTGATGGTGAAGCCGGGGGGGACCGGGATGCCGATCCGCGACATCTCGGCGAGCCCGGCGCCCTTGCCGCCGAGCAGGTTCTTGAGCTCCATGGAGCCCTCGGCGGCGCCGCCACCGAAGGAGTAGATGCGCTTCGCCATGTGGACCTCGGATCGAGAGGGTCGCGGACCGATCCGCGCCCGTGGCCGGGCGCAGGCCGCCGACTCTAGACGACCGGATCGGATTTTGGGGAATGATTCAGCGCGCCCCGCCACCCGAGGGGATTCTGAGCCGCTCGATGAGCGCCTCATCCCTCAGAGGGGGGATGGCGAACCGCTCGACGACGCCGTCCGGCTCGCGCCACTCGATCTCCACCGAGTCGAGGTCCTTCCCCTTGCCGTAGCGGGCGACGATCGCCGCCGCGAGCCGCCGCTCCTCCGGCCCCGGGCTCCCCTCGAGGAGGGCCACCGGCCCGGCGTGGACCGCCGCCGCGAGGAGGGCCCGCCCGCCGGCGTAGGCCTCGAGGACCCGGTTCTCCGCCTCGGTCCGGCCGACGATCAGCTTCACCGCGGGGGCGAGGCGGAAGTGGCGCCCGGCGGTCAGCCGGACCACGTCGTCGTTGTCGAGGTGGCGCCCCTCCCCCGCGGCGGCGCGCCCGTCGAGGAGGTCGAAGAACTTCGCGCCGAAGGCCTCGTCGGTCAGGAAGCAGCAGCCCCCGGCAGGCTGCGGCCAGCTGGTGAGGCCGAGCTCCCGGGCGAGGGCCATCTGCCGGAGCCGCGAGCGCCCGCTCAGGTCGAGGAGGCGGGCGCGGTCGAGGAGGCCGTCGCGCTCGGGGATGGTCTCGGGCAGGAGCCGCGCCGAGAGCGGGCGGACCAGGCGCCCCTCGAGGCCGGCGTCCCGCTCGATCACCCGCAGGGTGTCGCGCCGCTGGCTCTTGGGGCGCTGGCCGAGGACCTCGCCGGTGAAGACGAAGTCGGCCCCCTCGCGCTCCATGATCTCCCGCGCCCGGCGCATCATGAAGATCCGGCAGTCGACGCACGGGTTGGCGTTGGCCCCGTAGCCGTACCGGGGGGCGAGGATCATGTCGAGGTAGGCCGGGCCGGAGATGTCGACGTACTCGATCTCCACGTCGAGGTCGGCGGCGGCGCGGAGCGCCTCGTTCGCCGGCACCGTCCCGTCGGGCCGGCCCCCCTTCCGGCGCTGCGTCTCGGTGATGCAGAAGCCGGTGTAGAAGTTGATCGCCTTGACCTCGACCCCCTGGGCGCGGACGAGCGCCAGCGCGAGCGTCGAGTCGAGCCCGCCGGAGATCATGCCGATCGCCTTGCCGCGCGGTGCCATGGCGCTCCCCTAGGGCCGGCCGGCGGGGGCGGCGCCCCGCCCGCGCGCGCGCACGTAGCTCTTCCAGGTCGCGCCGTCGCGGAAGGTGGCGAGGTGCTCGTGGCGCATCGCCCGGCACCAGAGCGGCATGTCGCTGGCGATCCCGGGATCGGTGGCGAGGACGAGCAGCACCGCGCCCTGGGCCAGCTCCTTCACCGCGGCCGCCGTCCGGAGGATGGGCAGCGGGCAGAGGAGCCCGGAGGCGTCGAGGGTCCGGTCCGGCGCGGGGAGGGCGGGGGGCGTGGGCGACATCGGCCCCCACATAGCGGCTCGGCCCTCCGCCGGCAACCCCGGCCCGGCCGGAGGGCGGGGCCAGGGGCGAGCCGGGAGCCGGGGGCGCGGGGGGCGCCGCGGGCGACCTCCGGCGGCCCCGGGAGGCGCCGGTCCGCGCGGCGACGCGTCGACGCTCCGCCGGCCGCGGGCTACAGTCGCCGCCCCATGGAGCGCCCGCCCCCCCCCGGCCCCGCCGCGCCGCGCGCCGCGGTGGTGGTGGTCACCTGGCAGTCGGCGGGCGACGTCGATCGCTGCTTCGGCAGCCTGGCGAGGGCGCGGCTGGGGGGCGCCCGCGTGATCGCGGTCGACAACGGCTCCGGCGACGGGACCGCCGCGGCGATCCGCGATCGCCACCCCTGGGTCGACCTGGTGGAGGCCGGCGCGAACCTCGGCTTCGCCGGCGGCTGCGATCTCGGGCTGCGCCGCGCCCTCGCCGACGGCGCCGACTTCGTCTTCCTCCTCAACCCGGACACCGAGGTGGAGCCGGGCTTCCTCGAGGCGGCCCTCGCCGCCGCCGCCGCCCACCCGCGCGCCGGGGCGATCCAGTCGCTCCTCCTCCTCGATCCCGAGCGCGACCGGGTCAACACCGCCGGGAACGAGCTCCACTTCCTCGGCTTCGGCGCCTGCGGGCGGTTCCGGGCGGCGCGGGCGGCGGTGCCGGCCGAGCCGCGCGAGATCGCCTTCGCCTCCGGCGCCGCCGTCCTCTGCCGGGCGAGCGCCCTGGCGGAGGTGGGGCTCCTCGACGAGGCGCTCTTCCTCTACCAGGAGGACATGGACCTCGGGTGGCGGCTCCGGCTCGCCGGCTGGACCTCGATCGTCGCCCCGGGCTCGGTCGTCTTCCACCGCTACGCCTTCTCCCGGAACCCCCGGAAGTACTTCTACCTGGAGCGGAACCGGTACCTCGTCCTCGGCAAGCTCCTCGCGCCCCGCAGCCTGCTCCTCCTCGCGCCGGCGCTGCTCGCCGCCGAGCTCGGGCTCCTCCTCGTCGCCGCCCGCGGGGGCTGGCTCCGGGAGAAGCTGCGGGCCGACGCGGCGCTGCTGCGCCCGTCCACCCTCCGGCGGCTCGCCGCCGACCGGCGCCGGGCCCAGGCGACCCGGCGGCTCCCGGACCGGGAGGTGATGCGCCCCTTCGCGGCGGCGTTCGAGTTCGAGGGGCTCGAGGGGGGCTGGCTGCCGCGCCTCGCCGCCGGCCCGATGCGGCTCGCCTGGCGGCTCCTGCGGCCGCTCCTCTGACCCGCGCCGGGGCGGGCGTCAGGGGGGGGGCGGCGCGGCGCCGACCCGGGCCCGCAGCTCGTCGAGCTCCGCCCGCAGGAGCGCGCACTCCTGGGCGACCCGCCGGACCCGGGTCTGCGCGGCGGAGAGGGCGATGGTCACCGAGAGGACGTTCACCGCCAGGTAGAGGAGGCCGGCGCCGAAGAGGGCGTTGGAGGGGACCTGGACGCCGACCGCCCGCGCCGCGGCGACGAGGAGCGACGGCGCGGCGGTGAGGACCAGCGCCGCCAGGGTGGTGAGGAGCCAGAGGAGGCTGTCCCGGAGGGTGAGCGCCTGGCGGCGGATGAGCCGCACCACCCACCCGAGGAACAGGACCAGGACGGCGATGGAGACCGCCTGGATCGCGGCCGGCAGGACCGGTGGGTGGCTCATCGCTCAGCCCTCCGCGGCGTCCTGCCGCTCGCGCGGGAGCGGCAGGATCACGAGCGCCGCCGTGACCTTCACCATGTAGTAGACCGCGCGCAGGCTGGAGATCGACGAGCGGCCGTGGCGGCGCTCGTGCATCCGGACCGGCACCTCGACGATGGAGAGCCCGTTCCGCGTGGCCAGGGCGATCGCCTCCGGCTCCGGGTAGTCGGAGGGGTAGCTCGCCGCGAAGAGCTCGATGGCGCGCCGGCCGGCGGCCCGGAAGCCGCTGGTGGCGTCGGTCACCCGGGCGCCGCTCCGCAGCCGCAGCAGCCAGGACAGGTAGCGGATCCCGACCCGTCGCGCGGCGGTGGAGCGGAACCCCCCCTCGGCGAGGAAGCGGGAGCCGACCGCCAGGTCGGCGCGGCCGTCGGCGATCGGCGCCAGGAGCGCCGGCAGCGAGGCCGGGTCGTGCTGGCCGTCGCCGTCCACCTGGACGGCGGCGTCGTACCCCCGCTCCCGCGCCCAGAGGTAGCCGGCCTGGACCGCCCCGCCGATCCCGAGGTTCACCGGGAGGCGGAGGACGGCGGCGCCGGCGCGGGCGGCGACGCGGGCGGTGTCGTCGGAGGAGCCGTCGTCGACGACGCAGACGTCGAGCGGGACCGGCGCGGCGCGGAGCCCGGCCACCACGCCCGGGAGGCTCCGCGCCTCGTCGAGGGCCGGGACGATCGCGAGGACGCGCACGGTGGGCGGAGCCTACCACCGCCTCGCGGCGCCGTCCGCCGCGCCCGCGCGCGGAGGGCGCGCTCGATCCCGGCGAGTACCCTCCAGACTGGCACCCCGCCGCGCCCGCGCCCGGGCGAGGCACGCCG